>CBDTVA010000001.1:0-49214 GCA_965363935.1 uncultured Gammaproteobacteria bacterium
GGTTATCAATTTTTGCTTTTAGCGTCCAATGTTGATTGATCTCCCAGGCCCCTCTGATATTCATAATGCCATAGCCGGCAATGCGCTGTTTGCTGGAAGTGTAACGTTCTGAAGATGCTATCACCGATGCGCCGTAGCTCAATTTGCCATAATTTTGATCCACATCGAGCCGGAACTGGTCTTCACTGCGATTAGGTAAAATTTCACCGGTCTTATCATCTGTGGGATTGGTATGAGAAAAATGGCCCTGTACCAGCCAATCCATGATTTCAGTTTTTATAGTGAATTCAATCCCGTCTATCGATGCTTTACCGATATTTTCAGGTCTTTCTTGCCAAAAAAAGGTGTTCGGATTGAGTTGACCTTGAGAGGATATTAAGTTGGTGACTTTGGTATGGTAATAATGGGCCGTCCAGCTAACAGAATTAAATTTGCCATTGAGTCCAAATTCAAAACTCTCTGATTCTTCCGGTTTTAAATTGGGATTTCCTTCATAAACATAGAAAAAAGAGGGGAATGTTTCTCTGGGCCAATAAAGGTCATTGAAAGTGGGTGCTTTAAATGCCGTACCATAGGAGGTGGTGACACGCACATACTGGTCAAGGTCAAAACCAAAGGCAATATTACCGGTTGTGTGACTGCCAAAGGCTTCATTATCATCATAACGCCAGGAGGCCTTAATATCAAAGACATCACCATAATACTGATATTGGGCAAAGGCAGCCTTATTCCAACGACTGTCTTCAGAGTAATCGGTACTGCTATCAACAGACTCATCCAGATAATCAATTCCCAGTGTCAGCAGGTCTGTTTCTCTGATCAGGAACTCATTTTTCCACGAAAAATTGTCATTGGTGGTTTTAAAGTGAGATTTATCAGTAGCTGTTAAATGGTTTTTCAACTCGTCTATACTCTGGCCTATCTGGAATTGGGTGGTCCAGATATCATTTGCCTGGTAATCTGCCACTGCTGTAGTAACTTGTTCTTTATAATTAGTATGGGTATTTTTATAGTCATAGCCATCAAATTCACTGCGACCCTCACTGTACAGAAAGCTGCCGCTAAGCTGTAATTTTTCATTAAACTTATGACGGCCTCCCAGAGAGATTGAGGTATTATCAAAGCCGTCATCATCTGAGTCAGGATAGGTATCACCCAGAAAGTTATAGCCATCGGAATCCTGATAACCGAGACTTAAATTATAAGAGTTGCTCGGATTGCCGTCGCTGATGCCAAAATTCACCTCTTTGGTATGCTCTGAACCATAACCGACATTGCTATAGAGATGTCGTTTGTCCGCGTCTTTACGGGTGAAAATCTGAATAACTCCGCCAATAGCACTACTGCCATAAAGACTGGACTGCGGACCACGAACCACTTCAATGCGTTCTATTTGTGCTACCGGCAGATATTGAAATGGTGTGATACCCAGAGTTGCCGAGCCGGATGGAACGCCATCAATTAAAATCAGAACCTGATTGCTGTTGGTACCACGCATATAAATACTTTGGGTGCTGCCAAAACCGCCATTACTGGTAATATCTATGCCGGGAGTCATGGCTAATACATCCACCACTGAGCTTGCCTGGATTCGTTCAATATCTTCCCGGGTAATAATGCTTACCGCAGCTAATGTCTCATCAACTGTATTGGCGGTACGATTGGCGGTGACAATGATTTGTGCCGGTTGAACATTTGATATTTCGGCCATTGATGCATTGAAGAAGGTTGTCAGAGCTGAAACAATGCTGATCAGAAGTAGTTTGTTTGGCATGGTATTCCTGTGTACACACACCCCGTGTGCATAATTTGATTGAACTAAATGCGCGGTAAACAGGGGTGGGTTAGGAAAACCAAACAGCGAATTGACTTGCGTGATAGATGGCATTCTGTCCAACCGCTTGCCCTCCGCAAGGTTAAGGTCGTTCTTATGGCAGGTCTCCGGGCTTATGAAGAACTGACAAGTTTCTGAAGCTATTCAGAAAAATGCTCAGTTATCGATAGTTCCTTCCCATATTTATAAAGTGCTAAATACAGTGGCTATACACTATCGTACGTTCAATTACCGTTGCGGGGGCAGCGTTGGGTTCTCACCAACTTCCCAGTTTTATCTATAATCCTAGAATAATAAAACACCACAAGAATGAGCGGCTATTCTATGTGCCATGATAATGACTGTCAAGTTGGGTATTTTTTTTAGCAAAAGTTGAAAAGTACTATTTAATTATCACCCTTCAATCCAGTTTTCTAATCGTAATCCAGATACTCGCTCAAATTCACGCGTATTATTTGTCACGAGAATCAATCCTTCACTTCTGGCGTGTCCGGAGATATGTAAATCATTGACACCAATCGTTGTGCCTTTTCGTTCCAGATCAGCACGAATATCACCATAATGGCTTGCCGCTTTATTTCCATACTCCAATACTTCTAAACGGGATACAAAATCTTCAACATTTTTTCTGTTCTTCTCTGGCAGGGCACTTTTTTCGACACCGTGTACAAGCTCTGCCAAAGTGATTGTGCTAATACATAACTGTTCAGCGTGCTGATTAAAAGTTTGTAAGATCTCAATTGGGCGGCGTTTAATTACGTAAATCGCAATATTGGTATCTAACATATATTTCAACATTAAAATGATTCCCTTTCCGACTGTTCCTGAGATGCTCGTTGTTCCATAAAATCATCTGAGACATGATCTTCTGAAAGAAAAAAACTGTCCCAGGTATTTTCTACAGGAGATAGTATGCGATCCTTTCCGAGTACCCGTACGGTCACCTTTTTTACCTCATCAGGAAAACGTGTAGCTGCGGGAAGCCTGATGGCTTGAGTTCGGTTATTGACAAAGACTGATCCGGTTGCCATAGAAATATCTCCATAATTTAAGCTTTATACATATTACATAATATCATGTATATTGCGATTGTATATAGCAATATACACACTGTGGGCTGATTGTGGATTAAATATATAATTTCTACTTGAAAAAAATTAAAGCAGCTACTTTTCGGTATTCTCCAGTTAAGATATTAAACGTTCTGCAGGCAGCACCTATGTCCATAAAGTCTATGGACAGTTTTTTCTCAGAAATATGCTGCAAAATGGCTTTTTCAGGAAAGCAGACTTGTTGCCCGGTGCCAATCAGATAAATATCTGCATCATGCTGTAGCAGTTTCTCTATACAATTGTGATCAAATTGTGTAAAAGATTGCGGGTAATCACGGGTTTCCAGTTGATTCTTGTAAATAAGGGTGGTGCAAGAAATTTCCCGCAAGGCATCCTCTTTGGATTGCATGGAATGAATATCTTTATTGGGTTTGATGAGTTTGGCCGAGTGCTCATCATAAGAATGAAAAGAATAGGCATCATCAATGGTTTCTAGTTGTAACATGCAGGTCTCGATTTGTGTTTGATTAGGATATTTGCTATTGCTTACTGATATTTTGTTAAAAAACAGCCTTGAAGTATACGATTTTTACACTATTAGGTTAAAAAAATGAAATAAATTAAAAAAAACAGCTTTAGAGATTGACAGCAACTCTTATGGCCAGTATTTTTAAATGTTTTAATCATCTAATCTGAGTTTATTCAGGTTTTTGCCGAGGCTATTTTTTTGAACGACGATTTTCAGCGAATTAAGCGATTACCCCCTTATGTTTTCAATATTGTTAATGAGTTGAAAGCCAGGGCGCGAGCCAGGGGAGAAGACATTATTGATTTTGGTATGGGTAATCCCGATCAGCCGACCCCTAAGCATATTGTCGATAAAATGGTTGAAGCGACCCAGCGCAATGATACCCATCGATATTCCATGTCACGTGGCGTACCGAGGTTACGTAAAGCGATTTGTAACTGGTATAAACGCAGCTATGATGTGGATTTGGACCCTGAATCTGAAGCCATTGTCACTATAGGCTCCAAAGAAGGTCTGGCTCATCTGGCTCTGGCCACCGTCGGGCCCGGTGATGCGGTATTGGTGCCCAATCCGTCTTATCCTATTCATCCTTATGGTTTTGTTATTGCCGGAGCGGATATTCGTCATGTGCCCATGACGCCGAATGTGGATTTTTTTGCTGAACTGGAAAAGGCTATTAAGGACTCCTGGCCCAAACCCAAAATGTTGATGTTAAATTTTCCGGGTAATCCGACCACACAATGCGTTGAGCTGGACTTTTTCGAAAAAGTGGTTGCAATCGCCCGTGAGCATAGCATCTGGGTAGTACATGATATTGCCTATGCTGAAATTGTGTTTGATGGCTACAAGGCTCCCTCAATATTGCAAGTACCAGGAGCTAAAGAGATAGCGGTAGAGTTCTATTCCTTGTCCAAAACCTATAATATGCCCGGCTGGCGGGTAGGGTTTATGTGTGGTAACCCGACTCTGGTGGCTGCATTAACACGCATAAAATCATATCTTGATTACGGCATGTTTACGCCGATTCAGGTAGCGGCTATTCATGCTCTGGATGGTCCTCAGGATTGCGTTAAAGAAATTGCCTCGATGTATCAGATTCGTCGCGATGTGCTCTGTTCAGGTCTGGATTCCATTGGCTGGGAAGTGGAAAAGCCCAGGGCGACCATGTTTGTCTGGGCACCGATTCCAGCAGAATATAAAGACCTGGGATCTCTGGAGTTTTCTAAAAAATTGCTGACGGAAGCCAAAGTTGCAGTCTCCCCGGGGATCGGTTTCGGTGAATACGGTGACGATCATGTGCGCTTTAGCCTGATTGAAAATGAACATAGGACCCGTCAGGCCATGCGGGGCATAAGGGAAATGTTCAAAAAAGATAAAGTGGGCGTATTCAAAGAATAACTTGCTTTGGATAAAGAACGGTTCATTGCTATAATACCCGCCCGAATATATGTTTAAAATAATTTCTATAAATGGAGACTCAATTGGAACCGGTTAAGGTTGGATTATTAGGATTAGGCACCGTTGGCGGTGGTACAGTCAATGTGCTGCAGCGCAATGCAGAAGAAATATCACGCCGGGCTGGCCGTGGAATTATCATTAGTCATGCTTCGGCTCGTGATATTAACAAGCCTCGTATTTGTCGAACGGATGGCATTCAGTTAACAGTAAATCCCAATGATGTGGTTACTGATCCAGACATTTCAATTGTGGTTGAATTAATTGGTGGTGATACTCTGGCCCGTGAACTGGTGCTAAAGGCCATTGCTAATGGCAAACATGTAGTGACAGCCAACAAGGCATTGATTGCCAAGCATGGTAATGAAATCTTTTCTGCGGCGCAAAAGCGGGGGGTTATGGTGGCCTTTGAAGCCGCAGTAGCGGGTGGTATTCCTATTATTAAGGCAATTCGTGAAGGACTTGCGGGTAATCGCATTGAATGGCTGGCAGGCATAATTAATGGTACCGGCAATTTTATCCTCACCGAAATGCGCGACAAACAGCGTGATTTTGCTTCGGTACTGGCGGAAGCCCAACGTCTGGGATACGCAGAATCTGATCCGACTTTCGATGTGGAAGGTATTGATGCGGCACATAAATTAACCATTCTGGCTTCCATTGCTTTTGGTATACCGCTGCAATTTGAGAAAACCTATACAGAGGGGATCAGTAAAATTACTGGTACTGACGTGGACTATGCCAGTGAACTGGGTTTTACCATTAAGCACCTGGGCGTATCGCGACGTACTGACAAGGGTGTTGAATTACGGGTGCATCCCACCTTAATACCCAAACGACGTTTAATTGCTAATGTCGATGGCGTAATGAATGCCGTTCTGGTCAAAGGTGATGCCGTGGGCCCAACCTTATATTATGGTGCTGGTGCGGGCGCTGATCCGACGGCCTCTGCTGTCGTTGCTGATATTGTGGATGTCGTTCGGGTACTGACTTCGGACCCGGAAAATCGGGTACCGCATCTGGCATTCCAGCCAGAATCATTGTCTGATATTCCGGTATTGCCTATTGATGAGGTTGAAACGGCTTATTATTTGCGTATTGCCGCATCGGATCAAACCGGAGTGCTGGCAAAAATCACCACCATTTTGGCCGAAAGTGGTATCAGTATTGATTCCATGCTGCAAAGAGAACACGATCCCAGTAGTGAAGAGGCCACTATTATTATTATCACTCATACCACTATCGAAAAAAACATGAATGAAGCCATTGAAAAAATTCACGCTCTGGATTTTGTTGATGGTGAAGTGGTCCGGATCCGGCTAGAACATCTGGATGCAAACTAATCGTTTGACCTTTATAGTACCGGGCCTGCTTGACCCGGTACCCTATCTTGACCAACTGCCTGTACAGGAACTGCCTGAACTGGCCATTTTTTCCACCCTATTATCGCGTGGAAAACATTCTATTCCTGAATCACCTGATTACGATTACAACAATTATTATACTTGTCTGCTCAAAGAATTTGCTTTGCATGATCTGCCGGGTTCTGATAAAAGCAGCTCGAATCCATTATCTGTCGCCAGCATCTGCTATTTTTATGACTCGGTTAATTTGCCTGAAAGTGAGAATATCAATTCCAATCCTGATTTTATCACTCAGCTAAAGAATAAGTGGATAATGAGAGTTGATCCCTGTTTTATGGCCCCGGATCGTGATCAACTGGTACTGGCCGAAATACAGAATCTGGATATCTCGATGGCAGAAGCCAGACAACTTGTGGCTGAAATCAATGATTTTTTTCAAGATTATGCCGAGGAGACGTTCTGGACATTACAGGCCGTTACTCCTGAACGCTGGTACATAGTGTCAGACAAACCTATCCATATCCAGACTGTACCGCCTGAAAACGTAGTGGGACAATCAGTTAAGCGCTTCTTATTTACGGCAGATAAATTGGCCGGAGGAGACAGCAGACACTGGTTACACCTGTTTAATGAATTTCAAATGATATTACATCAAAGCCCGCTCAACAGGCAGCGCACTGAGCAGGGAAAGCTGCCGGTTAATAGTCTCTGGTTCTGGGGGGCAGGTGAAGCCATTGATTTTTCTGCATTGAGCAAAGGTAGCCGACAAACGGCTAACGTTTATGCGGATAATGTTTTTGCAAAAGGTCTGGCCAGGTTAAAAAATTATCGCAACATGAAAGTACCCGACAGATATCAACCTGTTTCTGCTAACAACGATCAGCAGTCGATGTATATTATAAGCGATTTCTTTCATGCCATTCAAAATAAAGACATTTTTAGCTGGGTCGGCTTATTAACTCAATTTGAAAGTCACTTTTTAATGCCTTTAGTCGCAGACATTAAATCCGGGAGAATTGCAGAAGTCAATTTTATTTCTCCTTCAGGGAAACGACTTTTACTGACCAGAAGATTGTTAAATCGCTGGTGGCGAAAAAAAATACCATTCCAGCATTTTTTGAGCAATAAAATATAATATCCTGTTGCTGGTGAATGGCTCTTCTAAGCTTTGTTGAGTTTCTTTATCGTAGGTCGGGTTACGGAAAAAAGCCGCCTAACCCAACCTACACTGCAATATGAACACGCAATAAAGTGGAGTTTGACTCAAGCCGCCAGGTGATCAAGCAACTCAGATAAATACTGGAATTGCCTGGCGATATCAGGCTCTTTTTTCAATAATCTTAATTTACTATTGCCATCTAATTTGTACAGAGATGCTTTGGTCTGGATAAGGTTAATGATTTTCATAGGATCAATATTCGGTTGCTCACTGAAATTAATCCGCCCGCCATTCTCACTAAAATCAATACTTAAAATATCCAGGGGGGTTGCCTTGAGTTTTAAAGAGGTAATCGCGAACAGGTTTTTGATTTGATCGGTGAGCAAGCCAAAGCGATCAATCATTTCCACCTGAATATCCTTTAGTTCTACATCGCTATAGGCATTAGCAATACGCTTGTACATAACCAGCCGGGTATGTACATCGGGTAAATAATCATCAGGGATCAGGGCCGGAATGTGCAGATCAATTTCAGTACCGTGATGTGCTGCAGTTTCCAGTTCCGGATCTTTGCCTTCTTTGAGAGATTTCACCGCGCGTTCGAGCAATTCTGTATACAGAGTAAAACCAATTTCCTGTATTTGTCCGCTTTGATCTTCACCCAGTAATTCACCGGAGCCGCGAATTTCCAGGTCATGGGTGGCCAATGTGAAACCGGCCCCTAAATCTTCAATGGCCTCAATGGCTTCCAGACGTTTTATGGCGTCGGCTGTCATGGATTTTTTTTCCGGTACCGTCAGATAGGCATAGGCTTTGTGATGAGAACGGCCCACCCGGCCGCGTAATTGATATAATTGTGCCAGACCGAAACGATCTGCACGTTCAATGATAATGGTATTGGCACTGGGTATATCAATACCGGTTTCAATAATGGTCGTACAAACCAGAACATTAAAACGTTGATGGTAAAAGTCACTCATGACTAGTTCGAGATCTTTTTCCCGCATCTGGCCATGGGCGATATCCACCCGGGCCTCGGGAATGAGTTGTTCCAGTTCCCGGGCCTTTTTGCCGATGCTCTGGACATTATTGTGCAGCACAAACACCTGCCCGCCACGCATTATTTCACGTTGGCAGGCTTCCTTAATTGTGGCGTTGTTCCAGCGCTGAACAAAGGTTTTAATGGATAGGCGACGTGCCGGTGGTGTGGCGATAATTGAAAAATCCCGTATACCGGACAATGACATATTTAAGGTTCTTGGAATGGGGGTTGCCGTAAGAGTCAGAATATCGACCTTACTGCGCAGCTTTTTAAAGCGTTCTTTCTGACGTACACCAAAGCGGTGTTCTTCATCAATAATAACCAGGCCCAATTGTTTATATTTAATGCTTTCCTGGAGTAATTTGTGCGTCCCGATAACAATATCAATGGTTCCGGCAACTACTTCCTTAAGGATTATTTCCTGTTCTTTTTTGTTTTGAAAACGTGATAAAGCGGCAATTTTTATCGGCCATTCTGCAAAACGGTTTTGAAAGTTTTCAGTATGTTGCTGACTGAGCAGAGTAGTGGGTACCAAAATTGCCACCTGTTTACCCCCTGACACCGCTAAAAAGGCAGCGCGCATGGCCACTTCTGTTTTACCAAAACCGACATCACCACAGATCAGTCGATCCATCGGTTTTGGACCGGTCATGTCTGCAACGACATTTTCAATGGCTTTTTGTTGATCGGGGGTTTCCTCAAATGGAAATCCACTGACAAAGGCGTGATAATGCTGTTCATCAAAGCGATAGGCAAAACCCTGTTGAGCTTCTCGCTGGGCATAAATTTCCAGTAGTTCGGCCGCAACATCATGAATTTTTTCCCGTGCTCTGCGTTTAGCCTTTTCCCATTGACCGCTACCCAGTTTGTGCAGTGGAGCGGTATCGGGATTGGAACCCGTGTAACGGCTGATAAGGTGTAAAAAGGCAACCGGAACATAGAGCTTATCGCCTCCGGCATATTCCAGAGCCAGGAACTCTGCCGTTTCATCGTCCAGAGTTATGGTTTCCAGACCCAGATAACGACCTACGCCATTGTCTTCATGGACAACGGGAGCACCGATTTGCAATTCCGCCAGGGTATTGATAATGGCATCACTGTCCTGGGACTTGGCTTTTCTCCTGCGCCGCTGCATAACCTGCTGGCCATACAACTGGGATTCACAGATCAGGGCTAAATCACCCAGCTGCATGCCCTCATCCAGTGGTGCGATGCAGATCCCGGGGGTTTTGCCGGAAACCAGAAAATCGTCCCATCCGGCTAAACTTTTAGGGTAGATTTTATAGGGCTTTAACAATTCCAGCAGAGTTTCCCTGCGACCCGCAGTTTCAGTACAAAAAAGAATTCGCCGTTGCTCCGCAACAGCTGAGTTAAGGTATTGTTTCAGTTTATTCAGAGCACTTTCTTTCTGGATAGCTTTTTGTTGTGTATTAAAAGTTAATGAGGGTGGTTTTTCACTGGCAAAATTATACACACCCGCTTTATCTTCAAACTCAAAGCTCTGGCAGATAATGCGGGAATAGTTTTTTAAATGGGCGAATAATTCATCGGTCCGCAAAAACAGTTCTGCGGGCGGCAATATGGGATGAGCAATATTATGACAATATTGCTCATAACGAAGATCTGTATCATGAATAAAGCGTTCTGTAATGCTTTCCAGATCGGTAAAATTGACAATAATGGCTTGTTCAGGGAGATAATCAAACAGTGTTGTGGTTTGCTGAAAAAACAGCGGCAAGTAATATTCAATGCCCGGTGACGAAATTCCCTGGCCAATATCATTATAAATAATGCTGTCAGTCAGTTCGCCGCCGAGTATATTACGATATTGTTCCCGGAATAAATTAATGGCCTGCTTGTCCAGTGGAAATTCACGCGCAGGCATCATATTAATGGAGTCACAATTTTTTATGGAACGCTGAGTATCAACATCAAAGTTTTTAATAGTGTCAATTTCATCATCGAACAGATCCAGACGATAGGGCAGGGGGCTGCCCATGGGGTATAAATCAATTATACTGCCCCGAACTGCAAATTCACCGTGCTCATAAACATTGTCAACACAGCGATAGCCGCTTTTTTCCAGGTCACGGCGGAACTGATCAATATCCAGAGTCATGCCCCTGTCCAGGATCAGGGTGTTATTATTAATATAATCCAGTGGCATTAAACGATGCATCAGAGTGTTTAGTGGCACGATCAGGATCCCCTGTTTTAAACGGGGCAGATGGTACAAAGTGGCCAGGCGTTCGGAAATGATATCCTGGTGCGGTGAAAACTGATCATAGGCCAGAGTTTCCCAGTCCGGCAGGGTCAAAATTTCCAGTCCGGACTCAGCCAGGAAAAAGGACAATTCATATTTCAGTTTCTGTGCCGAAGGCATATCTGAGGTGATCAGAGTAACAAATTGCCCGGACTGCCGGGCCAGATTACTGATCGCCAGACTCAGGGCGCTGCCATAAAGTTTTCCCCAATGGCTTTTCATACCGGGTTTGTTAATAAAATCTGGAGTGATTGGGGAGTACAGTTTATCCATGGCTTATCATTGTGACCTTATATTAGGATGGGCAATTATAATGAAAATGCGCTCACTTTTGTAGTATTGATAGAATCACTGGCCGGAAAAATTCTATTTTTGCCTGCCCTTGTGCCGGATTGAGTATGGTATAATTGCCTTTTTTTCCGTTTTGTTGGGAGGTAATGTAGGTTGGGTTAGCGCAGCGTAATTCAACCTACAATAATAACACTCAACACAGCGGAGAAGAGCCATATAATTGATGTATCTGCAGGCATTAAAAATCTCCTCAACAGCTTAATAACTCAGGCTAAATATATGAACTTTATTGAAACTCGTGGTAATGACGGTGAACATCCTCTGCAAGTCAGCTTTTCTTCGGCCATACTCGCACCCATTGCTTCTTTCGGTGGTATTTATGTGCCTGAATCATTACCGGACCTGAGCCTGGACTTTTTGCAGCAACATGTCGATGCTGATTACAAAACTCTGGCAAGGGATGTCCTTGCGGCCTTTGCCATTGATATAGACCAGGATGTTATTGATGAAGCTTTAAGTCTGTATGACAAGTTTGATGATCCGGAAAATCCTGTGCCACTGGTGAAAGTCAGAGATGATCTCTATGTCAGCGAGTTATATCATGGTCCAACCCGGGCCTTTAAGGATATGGCCTTGCAGCCTTTTGGCGTAGTATTGTCCGCATTGGCTAAAAAGCGCAGGGAAAACTATCTGATTATGGCGGCAACCAGTGGTGACACCGGGCCTGCGGCTCTGGAGACCTTTAAAAATCGCGAAAATGTGCAGGTAGTCTGCCTGTATCCAGATGGCGGTACCTCCGATGTGCAGCGTTTGCAGATGGTGACGGAAGATGCTGAAAACTTGAAAGTCATCGGTATTCACGGAGATTTTGATGATGCCCAAAGTGCCCTGAAACGCTTATTGGGTTCCACCACATTTAAAGCCCGGCTCAGGGAAAAAAATATTCATCTGTCTGCGGCCAATTCGGTTAATTTTGGTCGTATTATTTTTCAGCTTATTTATCATATCTACAGTTATCTGGAACTGGTACGCCAGGATGCCATCAGTCTGGGCGATAAAGTGTATCTTGATGTGCCCAGCGGTAATTTTGGCAATGCCCTGGGTGGTTACTATGCCATGAAAATGGGGCTGCCGGTGGAGAAAATCATGATTGCATCCAATAAAAACAATGTTCTGACCCAGCTTATTAAGTTTGGCAAATATGATTTGCGCGATAAGTCGGTTATTTCAACCAGTTCGCCGGCTATGGATATTTTAAAATCATCCAATGTAGAACGTGTTTTATACGATTTATATGGTGCACAACGAACTAAAGAGCTTATGTCACAACTGGATAATGACAATTACTATGAACTGAACAGTACTGAACTGTCCCTGTTACAGGAAATATTTGTGGCTGATTTTTGTGAAGACATTGAAGGCAAACAGTATATTAAAGATGCCTTCGCCGGGGGGTATTTGATGGATCCGCATACGGCCACCTGTTTTAAAGCCTATGAAACCTGCAGAAATCAGCCATTAAAAAGCATTGCCTATTCCACTGCAGAATGGACCAAGTTTTCACCCACCATTGCCAATGCACTGACCGGAGAACAGGATGCCAGTGATATAGATGCACTGGCGTCCATCGCCAGTGAAGCAGACATTGCTATTCCAGCTATTATTAAGGGGTTATTTGATAAAGAAATTGCTCAACAAACCATTATTGATAAACAGGATATTGAAAAGGAAATTCTGGCCTTTTTGTAGTTAAACGTTAAGTTTGGCAGTTGTTAGATTCCGGAGCCTTTGCCAGGCTTAAGGCCAATAAGTGGAAATACCACAGTTTGACTGGCCATGGCTTTGGCCAGACCGTAGATACCCAACATCACAAATAAACTGTGCACACAGGTAAGGTAGGTGATAATAATGGTCCAGGTTACGGCGGTGCTGACATTGCTGAGAAAATAAAACACCGCCACCACACAAACAATAAAAACACCGGCCCATAAACTGGCAATAAAGGTTTGCCGAATATGATTAAAGGCCAGGGAACCTGGTTTTTTCGAATATTTTCGATACAGGGAAAAAAGTACCAGGAAGGGTATTACCGGAATCAGTAATAAGTTAGCAAGAAACAAGGTCTCCGCCAATATTGCAATATTGGTTTCATTGGCCTGAATTTTTTCTATATTGTCAGAATTGGTTTCTGTACTCATTTTATACCTTATTGCATAAAGACCTTAATATGCATAAATCTTAAGTAATTATCTCCAGTATACTTTCTGGCGGCCGGCCCAGCGCGTATTTGTTATCTGCAGTTTTTGTATCAGTAGTGACAACGATAGGGCGCTCAATTAATTTAGGGTGTGCTATCATTGCTGCAATTAATTGCTCATCGCTTAAAGCCGGGTCGGACAGATTATTTTCCTTATATTCCGCTTCTTTTTTACGCATCAAGTCTCTGGGTTTCATATCCAGGGACTTCAGTATTGCCTGCAGTTCATCGGCAGACGGTGGTGTTTTTAAATATTCAATAATTTCCGGTTCTACGTTGTTATCTCTTAATAATTGCAATGTCTGACGTGATTTGGAACAACGCGGATTATGATAAATTTTAGTGCTCATCGGTTTCCTGCTTTTTTACAAAAAAGTTTAGCGAATAAATCAGTAACTGAAAATGATAATCTCAATAACTAAGTAAACACTAAGATATATGAACTATAGCAAAATGAGATAACAAATACAGCAAAATATTTAATGCCATTCTAACATCAAAAAGTTATTGTTTAACTTTAAAAAGAAATTGTAATTATTCACATATTCATCTTTAAGCACATAATTGTTTTATGCTAATCCAAATTGAAATGATGGAATATCATTATGTGCTAATATTCTAACTGTTGTCTTGTTTTCAAGCAGGGCCTTGTTTTGATTAAAAATCTAAGAATTATTTAAACTAATTTTTATCAATTGCCTCACCTGTAGTAGAACCAGTGTAGCAGAACCAGTCTAACTAAATCACGCCTTGTCCCTCTGTACTCCCATGCGCATGTAGTAAATATACAGTGTTTCTGTATAAAAAATACAGTCTTTACCTACCTCATTTAATGATTCATTAAATATACAATTAGCTCAGTGTTCATATGGACATACAGTTAGCTCATTGATCAACGGAAGGTCAATAAAAACAATAAACGGTAACAGGTGGTAATAGTTAGTAATAATTTGTAACAAACTTACAAACTATTATAACAGTTGTGTCATTAATTATTTTGTACGATTGTACGTATGAATTTATCAGCCAGGTAAACAAAATAATCAATGGAATGAAATAACAAGTTGCTGATACTTCACCGGCTCATGCCGAATAATAAATTTACAAAAATACATTGGGGAACAATCGAGATGAATATAAATAAAAAAAAGCTGGTATTGGCATGTATGCCGATACTGCTATGCACACAGGCGGCAAATGCCGCACCGTTGCCGGGGGGAACTCTGGATCCACTGACTATACCGAAATACGTGACACCTCTGGTGATACCGCCAGTAATGAATTCAACTAGCGTGGACACGCTTACAGGCGAGAGTCTCTATGATATAGCCGTGCGTCAGTTCCAGCAGCAGATTCTTCCGGGTGGTATATGGGACTCCATTGCTGGGACTAACTTTGGCTTCCCTGCTACCACTGTCTGGAGCTATGGTCCAGAAGGTGATCCTGTCCCCTCGGGTGGAATTGCGCCGGCGGTCAATTCCCAGTTCAATTATCCAGCCTATACAGTCGAAAACACCAGGGACGTGAAGACCACCGTAAACTGGGTCAACGACCTGGTGGATACTCAGGGCAATTATCTGCCGCATTTGTTTGCGGTGGACCAGTCTTTGCACTGGGCCAACCCTCAGGCTGACTGCTCTACCGGCGAGTTACGCACAGACTGTCATGGTACCACTGCTGTGCCCTACACCGGACCTGTTCCAATGATCACCCATGTTCACGGCGCGCATGTCGGCGGCTCGGGTGATGGTTACACCGAGGCTTGGTGGCTGCCTGATGCAAGCAATATTACCTGCGTACCACGTGAGATTGATCCTGTTACCGGTTTTCCCTCAGGCCCTCCACAGTGGAAGCCTGATGTTACTAAAGGTGAGTATGTCTGTGAAGGCACCATTGCCAATCAGCTAACTAATAAAAAAGGGGCAGTGGTATACAATACCAATAATCCTCTTAAGGCTGGGCAAGGCGCTGCCAAGTTTGGTTATCCCAATGATCAACCGTCCTCTACCCTCTGGTATCATGACCACTCGCTGGGTATGACCCGTACCAATGTTTATGCAGGTCCGGCAGGTTTCTGGATGATACGTGATCCATTAGCTGTCGGCGGTGAGACAGGACTGGTTGCTGGCTCCATACTGCCAAGCCCTGCTCCGGTTGCCGGCCAGGACGTAATCGACCTGAATACCCACGGCGCAGGTACTGCTGTCACTGCCCGTGACGGCATTCGTGAGATGCCTGTAGTAATTCAGGGACGTTCTTTTAATACTGACGGTTCCCTGTTTTATCCTGACAACCGGGCTTTCTTTGAAGGCCTCAATGTGGCAGGTACTGCAGGTACAGCTGATGAGCAGTTCCCTCTTACACCTGAATTACAGATTGATATGGATCCTGCTACTTCGGATATTGCACCAATATGGAATCCGGAAGCCTTCTTTAACACTATGGTAGTTAATGGCGTGACCTGGCCCAAACTGGAAGTGGCTCCGGCCCTGTATCGCTTTCGTATGCTTAATGGCGCCAACTCCCGTTTCCTGAATCTGGCACTGCCGGTTACAGACGAGCTGGGTAATCCCACCAGGGTCAAACGCACGATCCCCATCTTCGAAGATGATGGCAGATCCAAAAAACCCAAAAGCAGATGGGTAGATGAATTGCGTTTCTGGCAGATAGGTGCTGAGCAGAGTCTTATGCCTGAGGTAGTGGCGGTTAGAACCGGTTTCGCGACAGCGGGTTTAACACCGACCAAGGATGGAAAATTCAAGAAAGAAATTCCGGCTTCAGATCCTCAACAGGCTCTTTTAATGGGGCTGGCCGAGCGTGCTGATGTGATTGTGGACTTCCGAGGTCTGCCTGACGGTACTATTATTACTATGACCAATACGGCACCTGATGCACCTTTTGGCGGCTTCCCGGATGTTCCTGCTGATCCCGCTACCACAGGTCAGGTGATGCGCTTTGTGGTGAGCGACGCGTTGCTGGGAGCCAGCCCGACTGATGAGCTGCACCCGAATATCGGTGATATTATACTTGTGGATGGCGAGCCAACCAGGGTTGACAAGCAGTTGCTGAGTACTATCCTTAATCCGCTTACTGCAGCGACCTCTCCCTGGGATCTGGTTGTCAATCCGCTGGATCTGGATAACTTCACAGTGACTGTGACCAATCCGGCACCGCGTGAACTGGCTCTGATTGAGGAAGAATCTACTTTAATCTGTGCTGATCTTGATGTCGTAGGCAATGTTGTACAGCTTATGGATTATACGCCTGTCGCTGGTGCCTGTGTCAGTGATATTGATGGTACAACGCATCCAACTGCTCTGCCATTTGCGCCCAAGGCTGCTGTAACCGGTACTGTGGATGCCGCCGGTGTGCCGACGGTCACTCTCTGGTCTGATCCGATTGTTACTAATGTCAATGCAGATGGTTCTGGAGCCCAAACTGCTGAACAGTGGAATCTGTGGAACTTTACAGTCGACGGTCATCCTATCCATGTGCATCTGGTCAAGTTTAAAGTACTTGGACGTACTGCAATTGGCGGCGGCGCCAGTGTAATCACCACTGCAACTGGTGCACAACCCTGGGAAAATGGCTGGAAAGATACCGTGATCACCTATCCCGGAGAAGTCACTTCGCTTGCTGCCGATTTTGATATCAACGGTCTCTATGTCTGGCACTGCCATATCCTCGAGCACGAAGATAACGAGATGATGACGCCATTTTGTGTTGGAGTAGCAGGTGTGAACTGCCCGGCTCAATTGTTCTAATAATAACTGGTTCCAATAACATTAAGTTTAGGTCGCCTTCGGGCGGCCTTTTTTTTGACTGCAGGTTTTTTGCCTGTTAGTATCCTGCAAAAACATCCTGAAATATTCACTAGGAGACAACCATCACCATGCGCACACAGCTATCCATTGCAATTTTTATCTGCTTATTGACCAGCAACACTTCAGCGTCGGAACAAGTCACCCTCTCTGATAAATCTGACCGTATTAACTATAGTATTGGCCACCAGATTGGCACTGACTTCAAACGGCAAAAGCTCAAACTTGATGAACAGGCCCTTCGGACAGGCTTGCAGCATGGCCAGACCGGCACCACCCCTTTGCTGGATCGCAAGGAGATGAACACCGCCCTGACCGATCTTAAACGCAATATTAGCGCTAAAATGAAACAGGAGGCAGTGGCCAGAATAGACAAACGAAACAAGGATGAACAACAAAAGCGCAGCCAGGGCATTGATTTTATGCGGGAAAACCAGAGCAGGGAAGGGGTAAAAACCCTGCCCAGCGGCCTGCAATATAAGGTGTTAACTAAAGGTGCAGGTCTGAAACCCAAAGCTGAAGACTATATCACTTTCAATTACCGGGCCAAAACCCTGAACGGCAGGGAATATGACAGCTCCTTTAAAAAAGGTAAGCCGGCTACCTATCGTGCTGATGGTGTGCTTCCCGGATTCACCGAGGCCATACAAATGATGCAGCCCGGAGCAAAATGGGAACTCTATATTCCACCGGAGCAGGCTTATGGCCGCCAGGGACCTCTGGCTCATCAGAGCGTTATTATTGAAGTAGAGCTGCTTTCTATCGGTAAACCGGATTAGGCGCATAAAGTAACAGGGAGTTGTTCTTCTCATAAAAGGTCGGGTTAGCGCAGCGTAACCCGACGTAATGTCTACCGATAATGTCGGGGGTTATATTAAATTATTGCAGTTGCAATTTTATCGTCCGCTGCTATAGCCTTAATTCAGGTTTTCGGGGAGTCCTTTACCAGTCTTTTCTTCTGAACCGGACTGTTTTTCTATTGAAGCTGGCTCCTGTATGGCTTTTTTGTCTTTCTTCTTTTTGTCTTTCTTTAGGGGAGGGGGCAGGTCAGGCTTCAGCCGTTTATAGTCATTGGGAATTTTCAATAGTTTATTGGCCACATGGCCATGGACCACTGTCTTGAACTCCTGTCTTGTGCCATCATGAGCCTGGCTTAGAATGGATACCTGACGTTCATCCAGTGTTGCCACACCAAGCCAGTTCAGACCTATTCTGCGGGCTGACATAAACAGGCGTGACAGGGTGATCATCTCGCGTGCATTCAGTCCCAGCGGCCCGCCGGCAGTCATGCAGTGTTTAGTATTCAGCTTAGGGTCTTTTGCCATTTCCTTTACCTGTTGGCAGCGTACGCCTGAAACCACCTGCTTTTGGGGCACAGGCATAAAGTTAGGGTTATTCAATGCCGTTGCCGGCCAGTACAGTCGGCCCATCCGGGTGACCTGAAAACTCTTTGCCTGATCATCCACCTCGAACATCAGCATACGCCCGGTATCCATTACGGTGTAGTCCGACTTGCCTTTAGGTTTGGATTCCAGCCGCAGCAAGGAACCGCTAATGGTAATGGTGTGCTGGGTTTTGCTGCCTTCGGCCCCGGTCAATTCATAGACAAGCGTGGAATCCGCATATGCTAATGGCATCATACTCCCGGTTGCTATGACTGTGGCGGCAATTTTCAGGTGTTTTAACATCCTATCTCCTTATGACCAGACGGGCTTAAATTATGATTTTATTTAACTACCATACTATAAACATAAAGCTATTTCCACTCAGGATAAAAACCTTATTGAAATTATTGACATATCACTATATTATCAACGCACAATAAAAATTATCCATACATATTTGCACTTGTTAACCGTAATCACCCGGTCATAAGTGATGTTGTTAAATGTTCAGATCAATAAACATTTTTAGTATAATTTTGTTCTTTCAATTTCAGGTTCAAGAGGATCCCGATGAAGTATTTTGCAGTCTTTTTATTAACCATTTTACTGGTAGCCGATATCCATGCAGCCGATCAGCCTGGCGCGCTCAAGGATGAAACAGCCAAAATAAATTACAGTGTGGGCTATCAGATTGGCAGTGACTTTAAACTTCAGGAGATTGAAATCCGTTCGGAAGCCGTATTGAGAGGCATACAGGATGCAATGTCAGACAGTAACTCCCTCATGTCCCCTCAGGAAATGCGCAACAGCATGGCAGAGCTTGGCAAGCACGTGGCAGAGTTAAAGAAAAAGAAAAGGCAGATGATCCAGAAACACGTTGAAAAAAATCAGCAATTTCTGCTGGAAAATGCTAAAAAATCCGGAGTTATCACTACCGATAGTGGCTTGCAGTATCGGGTCATTGAGCAGGGTGGTGGTGGTGGAGGTAAACTTCCAACGTTAAATGACAAGGTTCTGGTTACCTACAGCGGCAAGCTTATTGACGGTACTGAATTTGACCGCTCCCCCGTTGGAAAACCCGTTAGCCTGAACATGGATAAGCTTGTCAAGGGGCTGAGTGAAGCGCTTCAACTAATGCGCCGCGGTGATCACTGGCAGTTGTTTATTCCCTCTGCTCTGGCTTATGGTAAGCAGGGTGCGGGCGGGAAAATTCCACCGGATAGCACTCTGATATTCAGTCTGGAACTGATTTCGATCCAGTAACAGTCAAACTTCTTTTGCCATGTCGGGTATGCATTACACTGCGCTAATCCAATCTACTATAAAATAATCAACGTACAGCAGGAGAAGCAGTGTTTATGCTTCCCCGGAACGGTCTTTAATAAACTATAAATAGCAATTAATAATGATACAGCTACATTCTATTACTGGCAGAGCCAATGCCTTTATCAGTGCCCTATTGATTGGCGCAACATTTATGCTCGGCAGTCTCCCGGCGCAGTCTGCAATTGAAACTGAAACTCCTGAACTTCCAGCTGGGACTGAGGTGATGCCCCTTTCAGGCTTGGAGAACAACCACCTGGGACCACTCTATGTCTGTCCCATGCATGCCGATGAAGTCAGTAACAAACCCGGCTCCTGTTCCCAATGCGGCATGTTTTTGGTACAGCAGAAACAGGCTGCCAAAGACTCAAATGCGCAGGCTGAAGTCATGCCGGGCATGAATCAACAGGAGAGGATCTATGTCTGTCCTATGCATCCGGATGAGACCAGTGACAAGCCCGGTTCCTGCTCTCAATGCGGTATGTTTCTAGTAGCTCAGGAGGGGAATGTGGATCACTCGATGCATAAACACTCAATGCCTGCCAGTAACAGTGGTAAACATACAAAAACCATGACTGATGCTGCTATGCAGCACGGCAAGATGCCAATGCCTTTGAAAGATAAGCCGGCTCTGTTCTGGGAAAGCAGTGAGCCTCAGGCAGGCAGGGAGACTCAAGCAGAGCATGAACATATGGATCCTGTTCAGGGTACTTATCTAATGTCGAAACGCATGACCCCGGAACCCCCCATGATGTCGGCTACAGCAAAGCCGATCCAGCCGGAGAAACTGCAGGAGCTTGCCGGAAAGCACCAGGAAGCGACTTATATCTGTCCGATGCATCCGCAGATCGTCAGTAAAGATGCTGATAGCGCCTGTCCAATCTGCGGTATGGATCTGGTGGCCAAAAAGGTTGGGCAGAACAGCACTGAACACGTTCATGACCAGGAAGAAATTTATATCTGCCCCATGCATCCTCAAATTGTACAGGATGAATCCGGAAACTGCCCTATTTGTGGTATGGATCTGGTACCACGAAAAAGCGCCGCACCAACAGGCGATCAACCTCAGGTCTTTCTCTCGGCTGCAGTGATTCAGAATATGGGCGTGCGAACTGCCAGGGCGCAGCGCAAGGTACTGAGCAAACAGATCCGGACTCAGGGTATAGTTACCCCCGATGATGATCGCATTATTTTTATCCACCCCAGGACCGGCGGCTGGATTGAAACCCTCTATCCGATTACCGAAGGCGAGCGGGTGGAGCGTAAGGATGTTCTGGCTAACTTCTATTCACCCTGGATTAATCAGGTGCAACTTGATTTTATTGCTGCTCTGGAAGAGTATGACCTTAGCTCATTTGATCCCAGCAAAAAGGCGGAAGTTAACGTCAAGCTGGAATCCCTGCGCAATTCGTTGCGCCTGCTGAATGTCATGGATATGGATATTATGCGCATTAAAAACAGCCGCAAAGTACAGAACACCATTCAACTGATGGCCCCGCAGGGGGGTATTATCACCCAATTAGGGGTGCGTGAAGGTACCTATGTGGAACCTTATCAGTCGATGTTCACCATCGTTGACCTCAGCCAGGTATGGGTGATGATGGATATCTACGAATACCAGGCGCCCTGGATCAGAAAGGGCCACCAGGTCAAAATCACGGCACCCGCCATCCCCGGACGGCATTGGAACGGGGTAATTGACTTTATCTACCCGGAGGTGGATTCCAAGACCCGCACTCTGCGCGCTCGCATTGCTGTGCCCAATCCTGACGAGGCGCTGTTGTTGAATATGTTTGTACAGATTGATCTCTCTGCCAGTGCCAGCAAAGAGAGTGTGTTGACCGTACCCCGTGAAGCGGTGATTGTAACCGGCGAACGCGAGGTTGTGGTTAAATCTCTGGGCAGGGGACACTTTCAACCGGTGGATGTCACAACCGGAACCTGGGGCGGTCATCAGGCTGAAATTCTATCCGGGTTGAAAGAAGGCGATGATGTAGTTGTTTCCGGTCAGTTTCTTATTGACTCAGAATCCAGCCTGCAGGCCAGCTTCCTGCGCATGGCGGAGTAGTCACTATGCCGCTGTACATTATAGAGTGGTCATTAAAAAATCGCCTGCTGGTTCTGATAGCCTCGCTGTTTATCACGATATGGGGCTGGGTCTCGGTACAGGAGACTCCTCTGGATGCCATCCCTGACCTCTCCGACGTACAGGTCATTATCAAGACCAGTTATGCGGGCCAGTCGCCACGGGTCATTGAGGAACAGGTCACCTATCCGATAACTACCACCATGATGTCAGTACCCGGTACCCGGGTAGTACGTGGTTACTCCTTCTTCGGGGATTCCTATGTGTACGTGATCTTTGAAGACGGCACCGATATATATTGGGCCCGTTCGCGGGTACTGGAATATCTGAACCAGGCCTCTGAGGATCTGCCGGACGGCGTGGTTCCCCGACTCGGCCCGGATGCTTCAGGAGTAGGCTGGATCTACAGCTATGCACTGGTCGATCACAGCGGCCAACACGATCTGGCACAACTGCGCAGTCTGCAGGACTGGTTTCTGAAATACGAACTGCAGGGTGTTCAGGGTGTATCGGAGGTAGCCACGGTTGGCGGCATGGTGAAACAGTATCAGGTGGTTCTGAACCCTGAAAAACTGCGTGCCTATGGTATTCCCATCAGCCGGATTGCCACGGCGATCCGTAATGCCAACCGCGAGGTGGGCGGCTCGGTGATTGAGATGGCTGAATCTGAGTATATGGTGCGTACCCGCGGGTATATTGGTTCTCTGGAGGATATCGAACAGATCCCTATTGATGTTACAGAGGATGGCATCCCGATCCTGCTGCGTGATTTGTCGCATGTGCAGATTGGCCCCGAAATGCGCCGCGCGGTAGCCGAACTGGATGGCCAGGGCGAGGTGACCGGAGGT
The DNA here is from genome assembly GCA_965363935.1 of uncultured Gammaproteobacteria bacterium. GTDB lineage: Bacteria > Pseudomonadota > Gammaproteobacteria > GRL18 > GRL18 > CBDTVA01. The sequence continues at coordinate 22,710 of CBDTVA010000001.1, forward strand.
ATTGTGGTGATGCGTTATGGGGCAAACGCCTTGACTACCATTTCAGCCATTAAGGAGAAATTGGAAACTCTGAAATCGGGCTTACCGGAGGGGGTGGAAATTGTTGAGACCTACGATCGCTCCGGGCTGATTATTCGATCCGTAGACAATCTGACGGAAAAACTGATCCAGGAACTGATAGTTATTGCCCTGGTTTGCCTGCTCTTCCTGTTCCATATCCGCTCATCTCTGGTCGCTATTGTGAGTCTGCCGCTGGGCATGCTTATCGCTTTTATCATTATGCGCCAGCAGGGAATTAACGCTAATATTATGTCTCTGGGCGGGATTGCTATTACCATCGGTGCGATGGTGGATGCAGCCATTGTAATGATCGAAAACGCCCATAAACACCTGGAGAGGGCAGGTCCGAATCTGAGTGATGAACAACGCTGGCAGCTGATTGGCAAGGCCACTGCCGAGGTGGGCCCGGCACTGTTCTACTCTCTGTTGATTATTACCCTGAGCTTTCTGCCGGTATTCGCTCTGGAAGCCCAGGAGGGCAAGCTGTTTAACCCCCTGGTATTTACCAAGACCTTCGCCATGGCGGCCTCAGCCGGGCTGGCAGTGACCCTGGTGCCGGTGTTAATGGGCTATTTTATCCGTGGTGAGATTCCGCGCGAATCCTACAATCCATTGATCCGTATCCTCATCGTCCTGTATCGGCCTCTACTGCGTATCGTACTTGCTATACCACGCACGGTGCTGTTGTTTTCCCTGCTGATTCTGTTCAGTATTATGCTGCCACTGTTTGGCATCAAAGGCTTGCTGGAACCCCTTGAATGGCCTGTCCATCTGGTTCAGAAGGTGGCCCCTGAGCTGGGTGAGGAGATGCTCACCGGCCTTGAAGAACAGGAGCATAAACTGGCCGGACAGTGGCGCAAAAGCTTTTCTGACATTCCCTGGCTGGCCCGTCTGGGAAATGGGCTGGGTTCCGAGTTTATGCCTGATCTGTTCGAGGGTGATTTGATGTATATGCCCACCACTTTGCCCAGTCTTTCTATTGGCAAGGCACGGGAACTGCTGCAGCAGACCGACCGCCTGATCCTTCAGACTCCGGAAGTGGAGCGGGTGTTCGGGAAAATTGGACGCGCCGAGACGGCCACCGATCCGGCGCCGCTGACGATGATCGAAACCCTGATCAAGCTCAAGCCGCGAGATGAGTGGCGGAAGGGCCTGACCCTGGAAAAACTCAAACAGGAACTGGATCAGCGGGTTAAATTCCCCGGCTTGACCAACGCCTGGATCATGCCGATCAAAACTCGCATTGATATGCTCTCCACCGGCATCAAGACTCCGGTGGGTGTAAAGGTGGCGGGTGCTGATATTAAAATCATCGCAAAGATCGGCCTGGAGATCGAGAAGGTACTGATGCAGGTGCAGGGTACCGCTTCGGTGTATTCCGAGCGGGTGGCCGGCGGGCGTTATATTGAAATTATACCGAAACGGCTGGAAGCAGCGCGTCTGGGACTGAATATTGAAGACATCAACGAAATCGTCAGTGTGGCCGTCGGCGGTATCAATATTACCCAGACTGTGGAAGGACTGGAGCGTTACCCGGTTAACCTGCGCTTCCCGCGGGAGCAGCGGGATGATGTACAGAAGTTAAGGGAATTACCCCTGGTCACCAGCACCGGAGCGCAGATCCCTCTGATGCAAATCGCTGAGATCAAGGTGGTGGATGGCCCGCCTATGCTAAAGAGCGAAAACGGACGCCTCAATGGCTGGACCTTCGTGGATATCCGTAACGTGGATCTGGGCAGTTATGTGCATGAAGCAAAAGAAGCAGTGCAGGAACAGGTCGATGTGCCTCCAGGCTACTCCATCGCCTGGTCGGGACAGTACGAATACATGCTCAGAGCGCATGAAAAACTGCTTAAGGTGGTGCCTATGACGCTGTTGATCATCTTTGTACTATTGTATCTGATCTTTCACCGTATCACAGCTGCTTTACTGGTTCTGTTCTCCCTGCCATTTGCCCTGGTCGGTGGTTTCTGGTTGCTGATTTTACTGGATTATAATCTCTCGGTTGCCGTTACGGTTGGTTTTATTGCTCTGGCGGGGGTGGCTGCCGAATTTGGCGTGATCATGCTCATTTACCTTGATAACGCACTTAAGCTGCGCCGTGAGGAAGGCCGACTGAACAACCGCCAGGATCTGAAGAATGCGATTATGGAAGGTGCGGTGCTGCGGGTAAGGCCTAAAGCAATGACCGTGGCAGTGATCATTGCAGGTCTGCTGCCTATCATGATCAGCACAGGCAGCGGCTCGGAAGTCATGCAGAGAATTGCAGCACCCATGATTGGCGGTATGATCACTGCGCCACTTTTATCGATGTTTGTTATCCCGGCAGCCTACCTGCTCTGGCAACAGCGGGAAATGCAACGGCGGGGAAAAAGTCGCCAGGAGATGCCTTCAGAGTGAATTTATAAAACAGCCTCAGGACAGCAGGGCCACACTTTTGACCTGTGCGTACACCTGTTTGCCGGGTTGCAAATCAAGTATTGAGGCAGATTTGCGGGTAATGCGAGAGAGTAATGGCACACCCTGAACCAGCAGGCGTACCATGATCTGAGCATTGCCTTCAGGAGTCATTGCTTCGATGCGGGCAGGAAAAATATTTAAAATGCTGGTGTTGCTTTGGTGTTCCAGAGTCAGACTGACATCGCGCGCAACAACCCTTAATCTGACCGGATGATTAACAGGTAATGCTTTGCGAGCCACGCAAAAGCGACCACCTGGAAAATCAAGGTGGGTCAGGTCAAACTCGTCATCATGCCCGGCAACAGTGGCTCGAATAAGTGCTGAAGCTTTATCCCCGTGAGCCAGAGGCAAATCCAGTCGGGTCATCATTTCATCTATCGAACCGGACGCTGTGATCTTACCCGTTTCCATCAGGACCAGATGATCCGCCAGACGTGCTACTTCACCCGGTGCGTGGCTGACATAAAGCAGCGGGACCTTTAATTCCTCATGCAATGATTCAAGATAAGGCATGATCTCCTGTTTACGTGTCATATCCAGGGCGGAAAGCGGTTCATCCATAAGCAGAAGCTTTGGACTGGTGGCCAGTGCCCGGGCAATTGCGACCCGCTGCCGCTCACCGCCGGAAAGTTGCGCCGCTTTGCGTGCCAGTAGATGGCCTATATCGAGTAACTCAATGGCTTTATCCAGCGAAACTCTGTACTGTGTTTTCGGGATCCGCTTGAGACCGTATTCGAGATTACGCCGCACATCGAGATGGGCAAAAAGGCTTGCCTCCTGGAATACATAACCCAGGGATCTTTTGTGTGGCGGGACAAAATAATCACCATCCTGCCAAAGCATGTCAGCCACTCGCAAAAATCCATCACGACATGGCTCCAGTCCTGCAATAGCACGTAATAGAGTGGTTTTACCGCAGCCTGAATGGCCGAATATTGCGCTAATCCCTCGAGCAGGAACATTCAGGTCAATATCCAGAACAAAATCGTCACGTTTGATTTGAAAGCGTGCTTCTATGGTTCTTTCTTTACCCGCAGCTGCAGGATGGATTGTGCCATTTGTCATGTTATCAACTCTTAAACTTTAGTAACTGAAAAGCGACGATTTAGAGCATAGACGCTTATTAACATAAGAAATGAAAGCAATAGCAGACCTCCTGATAGCCAGTGAGCGTGGCTGTATTCGAGCGCTTCAACATGATCATAGATGGCGATTGACAGTACCTGGGTCTGGCCGGGAATATTACCGCCAATCATCAGTACCACGCCGAATTCGCCCACCGTATGGGCAAAGCCGAGTACTGCGGCGGTGATAAAGCCCGGTCGGGCCAGAGGTACAGCGACAGTAAAAAAACAATCCAGTGGCGAGGCTCTCAGAGTTGCAGCCACCTCAAGAGGACGGTTGCCTATAGCGGCAAAAGCGCTTTGTAGTGGCTGAACCACAAACGGTAGTGAATAAAGCATTGAGCCGATCACCAGACCGGTAAAGGTAAACGCCAGTGGTTGTCCGCCCAGCCACTGCAGTAAACCACCTATGGGACCTTGAGGGCCAAGTGCCACCAGCAGATAAAAACCCAGCACAGTGGGAGGCAATACCAGTGGCAGGGCGATTACAGCTTCGAGCAGGAATTTGAAGCGCCACCGGGTACGGGTCAGCCACCACGCAAGCGGTGTGCCGAACAGCAGCAGGAGCAGTGTGGTTAATCCCGCCAGTTTCAGAGTGATGGCCAGGGCCGCCAGATCAGAGTCACTCAGCACCAGGAATTCCATAGCCAAAACTGCGGATAATGTGCAGAGACTCAGGGCTTTTTACGAAAGATAAAAAGGCATGTGCCGCAGCGCTATCTTTTAGTAGTACCGCCTGCTGTTCAATTGGAGTGTATAGCGCTTGCGGTACAGCCCATAAAGAACCCTCAACTGGCTGTCCGGGTCGCTTTACCTGAGAAAATGACACAAAGCCAAGCTCGGCATTGCTACTCTTGATGAATTGAAAGGTCTGGCCAATATTTTCACCACGTACCATACGGGTCTGTAATGCTTCCCATACACTAAGTTCCTGCATAATCTCCTGGGCAGCCTTACCATAGGGTGCAAGTTTTGGATTGGCAATGGCCAGATGGCGGAAGTCTTTTTTACTCAGCACTTTGCCTTCTGCATCAACATAATCCGCTGTTGCACTCCATAAGACGACTTTACCAATGGCATAGGTGAAGCGGCTGCCGGGGATTGCTACCCCTTCTATGTCCAGAAGCTCTGCCCGTTTAGTATCAGCGGCAAAAAAAACATCGAAGGGGGCGCCATTTTTAATCTGTGCGTAGTGTTTTCCAGTGGAACCAGAGATTATTGTAATTTTATGGCCTGTATCAGCTTCAAATTGCCGGGCAATTAACTTCATGGTCACTGTAAAATTACTGGCTGTTGCGACACGAATTTCAGCCGCCAGCAGCCCTGAGCTGAAGAGCAACAGCCCTGAGCTGAATAACAGCCCTGAGCTGGAGAGTAAGAGTCCTGAAGCAAATAATTGTCGTACTGAGCTAATAATATTTTTTGCTGTAATAAACGGCATTATCCTATACCCAGTGGATTTTCCGGGTTGATCCCGTCCATAAATGGCAGATTGCGATCTTTATGCGTCACCTGATAGATTAAGCCAATCCAGTTACCAACAACTTCTACTGCTGTATCATGCCAGGTATTGTCGATATTATGACTGATCAGCGTTTCTGGAAATTCCGGAAGTTCCTTGTTCTGCTGGCGTGCCATGTCACAACGCAAGTGAAATTCATTCAGAATGGATTTTTCATACATACCCAGATAATGATTGGGAAAGGGTGGATATGGGATACCTTTTTCATTATTTGTCAGCTCCTGATTGAAATGCATAACTTCACGTTTATACTCTTTCATCAGAGAGATGGTGTCATACTCAGGGTGCCCCTGAAAAAACACTGTGCGAAAACCATCCGCACTGCTAGCAAGATGAACCATACCCGAATCGGACTCAACCAGTACTTTCAGTTTTGCGGCGTCAAACTGTTGTCGGGAAATTGCATTCCAGCGGGAATGAGGCACATCAAAGCGTGTATTGACGTCATTGATCAGCGGATGGGATTTATTGACGACATGATGGGGAAAAACGCCCCATATCTTTTCTGCTTGTGCGTCACGCTGTTGGTGATAGCGAAATTCCATAACAGCATGGGTTGCCAGACAGGAACATAAGGTTGAAGTGACATTATCCCAGGCCCAGTTAAAAACCTCGATTAATGGCTCCCAGAAAGGTTGCTGTGACAACTGCGGGCCTGTGACATTAGCTCCCGTAATAATCAGGGCATCCAGTCCCATAGTACGGATATCAGCAAAGGATTGGTAGTATTGGTCCAGGTAATTTCTGGCTTTATCAGAACGAGGGATTTCATCCAGGGTGAAGGGGTGTACATAAAACTGGGCTATGGGATTGCTTTCCCCGATTAAACGAAAAAATTGTCTTTCTGTTGCCGCCAGAGCAGCATCGGGCATCATATTCAGCAAACCGATGTGTAACTCCCGAATATCCTGATGCTGTGCTGTTGTGGGAGTCAACACTTTAATACCTTCATTACGTAAGCGATCAAATGAAGGCAACTGGTTATGGGCAACTAATGGCATATAAATTACTCTTGCTAAGGTTTGGCTCTACTGTGGTTTCTACTATGGTTTCTACTATGGTTTGTCTCTACTACGATTTTGCTCTTGCTATGGCCGTTTCCAATAATTGCAGGAAATCCTTTTGATCACGTACCTGTGCCACTTCCTTTGATGTGACAGTATAACCATGAGGTTGTGCAATTGCCTCATAGCGTGGAATTCTGGAATGGAATAATCTGGGAAATATCCAGCGAGTGAAGTCATCCGGATTCATCTGGGCTGCGTATTGGAGGTCATTTTCCTGCAGATAAACAGCTAATTGATCCTGTAAGAATTCAGGCCGGTAATATAAAGGTTTCGGGGCACTTTGCGCTCGTTCAATGAGTTTGTTTTCCTCTTCTATGTCCGTCACCTTAATATAGAGGATCATCGTGTGCTGTACCAGCGTTGCTATGACTTGCGGATCATCCAGTTCACACAGACTGCCGCCAACATCATTGACGAAATGTTGATAGCCATAAATTTCCTGAGCTTTTTTGATAAAGTTTGGCACATCCATCATGGCCGCTATTTCTCCCTGACGATAACATTCCTGACGCTGGATGAAATCTTCCAGCTCAATGCCGTTCAGTTCAGGATTGCCCAGCTTACCGATATAACTGAGCACCGGACCCAGATCATGAACTTTGATATTATTTTTAATTGAAATCCAGGCATTTCTGAGCAATTCTTTCAAAAAAGGGACTTGCATGGCCTGCTGCTTGATCATGTCCATAATGGGTTCGTCAAGATAACGTGTGCCAATACGATAATCACCGGAAAAATGGAACCACTGGGAGTCTCTTAACAGACTGGACAGGTAGGTTTTTCCCACCCCTGACATGCCTAACAGGGTGACTTTTTTGTTTTCCCAGCTGCGGAATTCATCAATACTAAATTTCATCAAATACTCCAGATTAAGAGCAGTGTATTATCCTTGATTTAAGAGTTTGGTGGAAGCTTTGCTTTTTACCTTTTTTCTGGCGCAGAAATGATTGGCCCAAGGCAGTTTGCCTCAACAGTGAAAACTTTTAGGGATAGAGTCGAAACCCAGTGAGCTTAACGAATTTCTTCAATGGAATATTTTTTTTCAAATACCAGGGGGCGAATAATGGCATAACCCTGATTCTGCCAGTGAGCAAGTTCAGCAATGGCCGAGGGAGCTATTTTTACAAAACCATAAAAATCTTTTGCCGTATAGCCATAATCTTTTGCCGCATCACCACAGACCCTGAATTCAACACCCAGTTGTTCATAGTAGCGCATCCTTTGGACGGCATTTTTATATTTAGGGTAATTTTTTTTTGCCAGAGTAACTATTTCCGTACCGTGAATGAGCACCACTATGTTCATAAATTCCGGTGCCAGGGCATAAGGTTCACCCATCATAGTGTTCATATAGGAGCGAATCCAGTAAAGGGCTGAGTGAATTTTTCCGGGCTCATCAAGAAACATTTCAAAAAGGACATTTTGTTCCCCTGAGTAAGGAGTGTCAACAAACTCGGCTTGAGGTGGTTTGGAGCTGGCTTTGCTGGCTGAACTACCTGATTCATCTGCTTGGCTTATAGTAGAGAAGAGAAAAACAAGGAGTAATATAAAACCCAGTGAAATGCTGTATCTTTTGTTCATAACTCAAATTATAGTTCGAATTTGAAAAAAGTCAGATTAGTGTGGAAATTAGTAAGCAAAGCAATTAACATTATAAGTTATTTAGAAAATAATAAATAAGTGAAACAAATGAAATTAATTGACAAACTTTCCTTTCCGGTTTTAATCATATTGGCGTTATTTCTCGGAACGGCACCACTGGGAGCACAGCCGCATTTGCTGGAAAAAATAGATATGTTAATGGCAGGTACTCTGGTAAAGCCGCTGGATATTTTTGACTTGGTTTTGCACAGCACCCCCATTATTTTATTATTTGTGAAAACAATTCGCTTTGTTTTTTATAAGGAAAAAACTGAAACTTAGGGCATCCGCTCCAACCTGCGTGATCTGCTTGTGGAATCAAGGCTGTTTCTCGTTTTTGACGGAATGGATGACCGTCTGGTATTCAAAATAAACACTGTACCCGGGGTAAATCCAGCGGGTAATAGGAGGGTTGCCCACGGCATCCATTTTTCTATCAGGCTCATCGGACTGACTAAGTACTGTGTTCATAGACTGTCCTCGTAATGGATAACGGGTGCTTTCGGCAAATGACAGGCTGCTCATCTGTAATAGTAACATCACAACAATTGTTATCTTCATGCTTTAATCCCTCGCATTATCAATAGGTATTCTTATAATTTTAGTGGATGATTAAAAAAAATCCACAGCAAAAAGCCCATTTTGTTTCCAGGGCAGGTTTTCAGGCTGAATAGAATCACAAACTGGCTCTAATGAGGTTAAAGAAAATTATTTTGAGCCCTGAGTAACAATAAACAAATAAAATAATAGATTTTATAAGTTAATTGTGTATCCTAGGTAATCATAGAAAGGTTTGATTAACTAATGTAGTTAATAAAACCCTTTGGTTTATAGCAGGTTACTTTAATTATAGATATGTGCAAATGGTCTATGTAGAAGCGGTATCTGATGCTCATGACACTCCTTTGGAGCGCTTTAATGCCCTGGTGGGGAAAATCAAGGACGCTCATGAGCATGTTGATCTGGAATCTCTGTACACAGCTTTTGAATTTGCTGATGAGGCTCATCGCGGCCAAACAAGAGCTTCTGGAGAACCTTACGTCTTCCATGTTATCTCGGTAGCAGAGATTCTGCTGTCTCTTAATCTGGATACACCTTCTTTAATGGCTGCCCTGTTGCATGATGTGGTTGAAGATACTGATGTGACCCTTGAACAGCTGGAGAAGAAATTTGGTCATGAGGTGGCGACTCTGGTTGATAGTGTCACCAAAATGAAAGCATTTGCCAATTTAAAGCCAGACATCAATGGTGCTATTAAAAAAGCAGGTTTAAAAGCTGAAAATCTGCGTAAACTCTTACTGGCTATGGCTGAAGATGTTCGGGTTGTCATGATCAAGCTGGCGGATCGCCTGCATAATATGCGTACCCTGGAATCCCTCTCTCCCCGAAAACAAAAAATTATTGCTAATGAAACCGCAGAAATCTATGCGCCACTGGCAAATCGTCTGGGTATCTGGCAGCTCAAATGGGAGCTGGAGGATTTAGCATTTCGTTACCAGGATGAGGCCAATTATAAAATAATAGCCAAATATATAGCAGAACGTAAAGTTGACCGGGACAAATATATTAATGAAGTCGTTAATATTATTCAGGAGAAACTTAAAAAAAATCATATTAAAGGGGAGGTTACCGGGCGTTCCAAACATATCTACAGTATCTGGAAAAAGATGCACCGTAAAAATCTTGGTTTTCATCAGTTATATGATTTACGTGCGGTCAGAATACATGTCGATAAATTAAAAGACTGTTATCATGCTCTGGGTGTTGTGCATACCATTTGGCGGCATATTCCTTATGAGTTTGATGACTATATTGCTACACCTAAAGAAAATAATTATCAATCCATCCATACCGCCGTGGTTGGACCAAAGGGCAAGACCCTGGAAATACAGATCCGCACTTATGAAATGCATAAACATGCGGAATACGGAGTTGCAGCGCATTGGCGCTACAAAGAAGGTGGTAAGCAACGCAGTCATTATGAGCAAAAAATTGCCTGGTTGCGTCAATTGCTTGAATGGAAAGATGAAGAGAAAGATGCGGGCGATTTTATTGACCGCTTTAAATCCGAAGTCTTTCAGGATCGAGTCTATGTAATGACACCTGGAGGTGAAATCATTGATATGCCGCAGGGGGCAACCCCCCTGGATTTCGCTTTTTATGTGCATACTGAAGTTGGAGCGCGGTGTCGTGGTTCTAAAGTCAATGGCAGAATGGTGCCGTTAACCTATGAATTAAAAAGCGGGGAACAGGTTCAGGTACTCACGACCAAAAATGGTTCTCCCAGCCGCGACTGGCTAAATCCGCAGTTAGGCTATCTGAAAACTTCAAGGGCACGGGCTAAAGTAAGACACTGGTTTAAACAACAGGATCATGAACAAAATTTGCTGGCGGGCCGTGAAATTCTTGAAAAAGAGCTGCACCGCCTGGGTATTTCCAATATTTCACATGAAAAACTGGCAGTGCATTTTCAATTGGAAAAAGCAGTGCAGTTATTTGCCGAAATTGGGCGAGGTGAAATCACCACAGGACAGATTGCCTCTGCTATTCAGGAGTTGGGTGGTCATAGTGATAAAAGTGGCAAGGTTACCAAGCCGCCGGTTCAGCAAACCATTGAGTTGCTGCCACAGGGTTCGGGTGATGTGACCATCTATGGGGTGGATAATGTCCTCACCCAAATAGCACATTGCTGCAAACCGGTTCCGGGTGATGAAATAGTTGGTTTTATAACCAAACATCGGGGAATCACCATTCATCGCAGCGATTGTCACAATGTTCAACATGCTTTAGAAGAAAGCAGTGAACGTCTAATTGAAGTTGAATGGAATCATGAAATTAATCAATGCTACACCGTCATAATTGAATTGATTGCTATGGACAGACAGGGGTTGCTAAGAGACATTACGTCAATTTTAGCCAATCTGGAAATTAATGTACTGGGTGTCAATACTTCAACGAATAAGGCGGATTATTCAGCCAGGATGCGTTTGTCTCTGGAAATTGGTGGCATTGCCCAACTCAGCAGGGCTTTGAATCGAATTGGCCAATTGCCCAATGTTATTGAGGTCTACCGGATTAGTGACTAGCCTGAAACCTTCTCAAGGCTAGCCAATAAACCCGGGCAGTCTGCTGATATTTATTTCAGTCGGTTAATACCTAATGCTTTTAATAAATACTTTTCATAAATCGGTTCACTGGAACCGGATTTCATTTTACGGATAAAGTACTTTTCAAAACCAATTTTAGCCAGATGCACCCATTTACCTTTCTTGAACCAGGCAAGATTACGCGGCGGCATTTGTGGAATGGCAACAAATGCCGCACCGGTATTACCCATATCTGCCAGACAAATGGCATTCCAGGTACCTTCAGTAGAAGCTTCAATACCGTTTAATTCATCGGCAATATTATGGACAATGGCGGTTATCATTGATTCAATCATATAGCCTGTTTTAGGTGCTCCGGTCGGAACCGGGGTTACTTCAATAGGTGGGATGGCGATACAGACACCGGCAGAGAAAATATTCGGGAATTTTGGACTGCGCTGCTGTTTGTCAACTATCACAAAACCCCGTGGGTTACAGAGTCCTTCCACATTGGCAACCGCATCAACGCCCTTGAACGCCGGCAGCATCATGGCGTGTTTAAACTCCAGTTCATGTTGTTTTTTAACAGTGCCGTCTTCATTTAATTCATCAACATACATTTTGCCAGCTTCAATTTTAGTGGTCCTGGCATTACAAATCCAGTTGATAGAATGCTGCCGAAGTTCTGATTCCAGCATACCTTTGGAATCACCGACACCACTCAGTCCCAGGTGACCAATATAGGGTTCAGATGTGACCAGGGTCATAGGGACTTTATCGCGGATTTTACGTTTTTGCAGCTCCCGGTTTAAAATAAAGGCGTATTCATAGGCTGGTCCAAAACAGCTGGCAAATGGCATGGCGCCTACAATGACAGGACCCGGATCAGCTGCCAGTTTTTCAAAATCCTTAAAAGCGGTTTCAGCATGGGGCAGGGAACAAATCGATTGGCTATGTGCAGAGGGTCCGGAACCTTCCACTTCATCAAAGGCAAGTTTTGGACCGGTAGTAATAATCAAATAGTCGTAGTTTACTTTTTCGTCATTATTCAGGATGAGTTCGTTATTTTCAGGATCAATTTTGTCAACGCGATGGGCAATGAAATTGATTCCGCGTTTTTCAAGATAAGGTCTGGTTTCGAAACTAATGTCTTTTCTTTGACGCCAGCCAACTGCGACCCAGGGATTAGATGGAGTAAAGTCAAATGTTTCGTTCTCACTGACCATAGTGATTTGGTGCTCTTTATCCAATGCATCGCGCATTTCATACGCACAAGGCATACCTCCTGTCCCTGCTCCAATAATAACGACGTGAGCCATATGATATTATCTCCTGATAAAAGTAATGATGAATAAAATGTTGTGATTGATTAATTTTTCCGTATTTCAATCATAAATTATTAAAATTAACTATTATAAATAGTGTATTAATTGCATAATGTTAGAAAATTTGAAATAAAAATACGGAAGGAAAATTTAACCAATATTAGCTAATATGTATTAGCACTTATTGTTAATTTATATAACAGGCGAGCGCACGATGTTCTTACTTTTTTTGTAGACGTAAGTTAAATCTAACCTGGAAAATGTAATAAATTAAACAATAATAAGCTGGTTATGTCTGAGTTATGGTTTTTATTTTTTATAATAACTTTTTTTACATAAAAGTAAAGTGATTTTAAGTAAATAGAATTAAATTCAGCTAATATTATAGAGAAAACATTTTTTCCCATTGGCTGGGCTGGCATTTTTATGTATATTTGTTCATGAATACTTATTGCCTCATCATTTAGACAGTGTAAAGGCCTTACAGATCAATGAGCTTCTGATAACTTTATGAAAACAAACCCGGTCCTGAATTTACAGGATATAGTGGATTCTTATGAAGATCCTGCCGTCATAATTTCTGATGAATATGAAATTATCAGTGCCAATTCTGCTTATCTGGATTTGTATAATCTGGATTTCCATCTGCAACATTCAGTCTCAATAAACCCTGTTGATACAATCCAGAGGGACTCAAAAGAGTTAACTTCAGGTAAACGGCATTGTTTTGAAGTTTCTCATCATTACTCCCATAGCTGTGATCAGGAAGGTGAGTCTTGTCCATTGCAATTAGCTAAGTCGACTGAAAACAATCAGAGAGTTTTACATATCCACCATACCCGTTATGGTGCAGAACATGTTGATGTGTCTCTTTATCCGGTTCGGGAAGTTAATGGTAAGCTTTACTTTCTGGAAGTCATGAAAACCATCAAGCATGCCAGCCCGCAGGTTGTTCAGCAAGTCATGGTTGGCAAATCTCCTGCTTTTAATAAATTGTTAGGCTTAATCAATCGATTGGCACATTATGATATTTCGGTCTTATTGCAGGGTGAATCGGGCAGTGGAAAAGAATTAGTTGCTCATGCGGTTCATCAGGCCAGTCCGCGTCATTCATCAGCCTGTGTTACTGTAGAATGTTCAGGACTTTCTGAGTCCCTGTTTGAAAGTGAACTTTTTGGTCATGAAAAAGGTGCCTTTACCGGAGCGATTAATAGAAAGAAGGGATTGGTCGAGGAAGCTGAAGGTGGAACTCTGTTTCTGGATGAAATTGGCGATGTTCCGATGTCATTGCAGGTCAAGTTATTGCGCCTGATAGAAACACGTACTTTTCGTCGGGTAGGAGGTATTGAACTATTAAATACTGATTTTCGTTTGATATGTGCAACGCATAAGAACCTGAAAGAAATGGTTACTAACGGTGAATTTCGTGAAGACCTGTATTATCGAATCAGCACTTTTCCGGTTAAACTCCCTGCTTTAAGAGAGCGTCAAGCAGATATCCCTTTACTGGTGGAGACGATTTTAGAGCGGATAACAGGACATAAGACGTTGCAAATTTCTGAAGATGTATTACTTTTTTTTACCCGACATTCATTTCCCGGTAATATACGCCAATTGAGAAATATTCTGGAATTCGGCCGGGTAATGACAGATTCCAACATTATCGAATTACAACATTTACCGGAGGGTTTACTTGCAACTGATGTTAGTGAATCTGAAAATTCTTTGCCTGAGGACTCTTTAAGCAAGGACACTTTAGGTAAAGAGCAGGAACCTATTAAGACACTCGAACAACATGAAAGAGATTATCTTTTGTGGTTGAATCATCACTTTAAAGGAGATAACAAAGCATTGGCTGATAAGCTTGGGGTCAGTGAAAGAACTCTATATCGCAAGATTGAAAGAGCCGAAAAATAAAAGTGTTCTATGGCGACTTCCTTAGGGCAACCTTAAAAATTAATTCACATTTCTGAGTTTCCACTTACTCATTCTATCGGCGTTACTCGTCAGTTAAATAGACTAACTATTCGCCTTTCTCGTGCCTTGATAGAATGGCAATTGAAAACACATAAACGCAAATTTATTTTTGCGGCTGCCCTTATCTGAACATCCGGCAGTCAGGAAAACTTTTTTATATTTAAGGTTTCATGCCAGGTTTTCTGGTAAATATTTTCAACGCGCAAACGCAGCAGGTTATCTGTATTGAGTAGGTTTTTTATTTCTTTTACATGCTTCATAAACTGACTGCGTTTGTTTTCGAGTGTGTAACATTCGAGCAGTTTAAAATGCAGATTTTTATCAGAGGGTGACTGTTGCATTTTTGATTGTAGTAATTTTTCTGCTTTGTCAAAGCTACCATAAGCTACATAGGTGTCAACTTCACTCAGGATGTTGTTAGAAAATGTTCTTGCTTTTGAAGCATTATTGGAATGAGAAATATTTTTTTCATATTCCTGTATATCTTCATTGCTGATATCCAGATCAAATTTTATTTCTGCAGTATCTTTGGAATCAATAGTTACTTCAGGTTCAGTTAGCTCAGGTTTAGTAAGCTCAGGTTCAGTTAGCTCAGGTTTAGTTACTTCAGGTTTAGTTACTTGAGGTTTAGTTGCTTCAGATTCTGGATTTATGGTACCTGTCTTTTTAATATCTGGAGTATCATTTTTTGCCTGGTAGTCATCCGGGGCATTGATTTTTTTCTCAAAATACTCAAAGAAATCCATATCATCTTCATCTTTATCTTTATCTTCAGACTTTTGTTGAGGGACAGGATTCGCTTCAGTGGTTTCTTTACTTTGCTTTTGGGCTGGATAAGATGTGCTGGTGTCATATCCAGGAGGCTTGGACTCGATGCTTTCAGAATTAGGCTCTAAAATTGTTTGCTTTCTTTGTTTCAATTTATTATTTTGTTTACCAATGACTATCAGTAAGGCAAATAAAATAAAGACCGTAAAAATAGCCAATGCAAATGAAATAAATGGGCTGGTCAGTAATTTTCGTACAAATGACTTTGAATTTTCCTCTGGCTGAGCAAGTTGGGAATCAATAGACAGTGCTGTCTTAGCATTCTTTTGTGGTTGTTTGTTGGTAGTTACGGGTACTTGATTGTTATTATTATTTGATTTCTGATTTTCTTTGCTACTGCTCTGGAAAGGAGCTTTATTAACCTGTTTATCTTTTAGCAGGGTGCTTATTTCCACAATCTTGTCGTTGAGGTCTTGATTGTGAGAGTCCAGATTATTAAGTTTATCGGTTAATTGCCTGATTTGCTCAGACAAAGTTTCATTTTCACTTTGTAAAAGTTTAATAGTGTTAATGGATGTCTTAAGTGCCTTGTTAATTATCAGTAAATCTTTTTTACTGGAAACCGGTTTGTGTAAAAGTTCCTCAGTGGGGGGGAATATCCTCAGGCGAGCTTCATCCTGTGCTTGAGTTATTTCTCTGGTTTTCGACTCAAGTAGCTTTTGTTGGTTAAGGACTTCAACCTTGGTGGAGGAAATTACCGGTTTTTTAGTTTTAGGAGCATTTTGTAAAGCTGGCTTGCCATTGATTTTGAGGATTTCATCCCTGGTAGGGATGGTCAGCGTTTTGCCTAGTTTCAATAAATCAATATTGCCATTTATAAACGCATCAGGGTTTAGAACAAAAAGGGCCTGCATGGTTTGATAAGTGGTGACATGGCTATCAGGACTGACTCGTTTGGCAATATCCCAAAGTGTGTCAGCACGCTTGGTAGGGCCATAGGAATTGCCGCTGACATGGGCGGCAATGACCGCATTGTGGTCAACCTTGCGGGATTTGCGAAATACCGGTGTTTTTGCTCTGGTATTAGATGTTTGTTTGATTGATTTTTTTTTGTCAGCTTTGGGACGGCTGTGTTTTTGTATGAATTCTGGCGGATCAAGCAAAAATGTATATTCACGGTTAAGATGACCTTTGCGCCATTTCATATCGGCGATAAAAGTAATAAAAGGTTCTCTTACAGGACGTTTGCTGGTCAATTCAACCACTATGGAACCATCAGCTTCTTTTCGGGCCTTGAAACGAACTTTTTTAAAAACTTCAGGTTTGGGCAGGTTTGCTCGACGATAGGTATTCAGGCTGGCATTTTTTACAGTGATATCATCCAGGCGCATGGATTTTGAGTCAAGCAATTCAATATGAACTTTTAAGGGTTCATTTAATTTTGAAAAAACGGTGATATCACCAAATCCAAGTGCATAAGTTGTTGAAGGCAGTATTAGAAAGAAAATAACGAGAAAAAAATTTTTTTTTATCATAATTGAGATAAAGAACCTTAAAATACCTTAAAATACGCATAGCCTATGCAATAGACCTTCTTGTAGTGGTTAAAAAATTAGTGATTAAAAAAGCCCATTTTTTTGTCAATAGTGGGCCTATATCACTAATTATACTCATATTTCCTAAATTATCACTATATTATTAATTATTTATATAAGCTTTTGATTTTAAACGAATATTTATGAATAAGAGATTTAATTTCGACTTTATATTAGTACTGTTCATCGCCCTGCAATTATTGTTTTCAGATGTTTACGGCAAGTCAATCCCTCTATTGGATAATTCAGCGAATTGTCAGTTATTAAACGTAAAAAAAATTCAGGAATTGCAGGGCAGAAAAATTTATCAGCATCAGTTACAAAATGGTTTACGGATCTACGTGTTGGAAAATCACCATTTGCCTGTTTTTGCACTGCGTCTGGTATTTGATGTAGGAGCTGGTCACGAATCCGATGGCGAGAGTGGTTATGCACATCTTTTTGAGCATATGATGTTTAAAGGTTCAAAAAATGTTCCGGATGGAGATCATTTTGCAGCGATTAAGAGCATTGGCGGAAACGTCAATGCGTCAACTGATTATGATAGAACGGATTACTGGACTGAAGCCCCCGGAGAGTTTCTGGATCGGGTGCTTTGGCTGGAAGCGGAGAGATTAAAACATCTTGCCATTACACAAGCTAATCTTGACAACCAGCGTCAGGCTGTTCTGGAGGAAAAATTACTGCGTATAGATAATGTACCTTATTATAAAACGGCCAGCGAATTTATGGTTTCAGCATGGCAGGGAACTCCCTATGATCATCTGATCATAGGGACAGAAGAGGAAATTAAGAGTGCCACTGTGGATAAAGTTGATAGCTTTTTTAAGCGATATTATCGACCTGATAATGCCATATTAACTCTGGTTGGTGATATAGATCCTGAAATAGCCATAGAAAAGATTGCCTACTATTTTTCTGATATTGGGCAAACTCACCCGGTTAAAATGAAGGCAGTTTCGGCGAGGTCCGGGACTATGAAAACAGGCGTCTTTGAGGGGAGATCAGAGACAAAATTTGATCCACTGGCACCTTTTCATCTGTATGCACTTGGCTGGCATACAGTAGGCAAAAATAATTCGGATTTTTATGCAGTAGAGTTGTTGGCTGATATATTACTTAATCATGATTCTTCCAGGATAAAAAAACAGTTAAAAGATGAACTTGAACTGGTTTTTGAAACCATTGGCTTCCCCTTAACCTTTGAAAAAGCAGGCATAACTGCCATGGGAATGGTACCTCATAGCTATGCCGATTTTGCGCAGATTAAGTCGGTTATCAGGAAAGAACTCGATCGTATTCGCTTAGAAGGTGTTACAGAGGCTGAGTTATGCAGTGCAAAAAAACATCGTCAATTGTTAATTTTGAAAAAAATGTCAAATAATCGGCAGCTGGCTGAACTTATTGGAGACGGCGCCCTGTTTTTTGATGATCCCTGGCATGCTATTTCAGCGCTTAATACCTATAAACAGGTGGACAACAACGAAATAATGCTGGTGGCCAATAAGTATTTTCATGACGACTGGCTGGCTCTGGAAATAACACCGGGACCCGGGGTGCGTCTGCTTAAGTGGCTAATGGAAATTTTACCACAAAGTTTTAGCAAAACTGTTGAGCGGCAGTTTTTGTGAAAGAAAGTTTTAAAAATAGAGAGCTTGAAAATAAAGAGCTTGAAAATTGAGAGAATGAAAGTAGAGATATTGAAAATTAAAAGACGTAAAACAGAAAAAAATCATTTAACTATGCTGCTTTGTTGTCTGTTTCTCGCAAATTGCATGGCAATTAACAGGCAGGAAAGTCAATCTGATGAAGAA
Source organism: uncultured Gammaproteobacteria bacterium (assembly GCA_965363935.1). Lineage (GTDB taxonomy): Bacteria > Pseudomonadota > Gammaproteobacteria > GRL18 > GRL18 > CBDTVA01. The sequence goes on from CBDTVA010000001.1 coordinate 41,149, forward strand.
AACAATGCGCCAGTAAATAACACAGCAACAGGGAAGCCAAAACAAACTATCTATCTTAAAACAGTTAATGATTACCAATATCCACCATCTTCCGAAATATATCCCGGCTCAATGAAAACAACAGAAATTGTATTGTCCCATAGGGAAAATGCAAAACCGAAACAGAGTGCTGCAGATGACATGGCTTTTACCGGCACAGCTTTTACTGACACCCGTTTTCTGGAATTTAAATTAGATAATGATTTACAGGTCTTCTTTTTACCTCGCCAGGGGCTTCCTGTAGTCAGTGTTTCAGCAATAATTGCTGCGGGCAAACACCACACAGATGATATTGATGAACTATTGTCACCACTGTTGTTAAAACTGCTGAAACAGGGTACTAAAAAATACCCCAGAACTGAGTTCCAACACCGTGCTGCTCTGTTGGGTGAACCAATGACATACCGGCAGACTTCACGTTACTCCATTATTTCGGCTGAAATCTTACCTCAGGATCTGGCGCTGGCACTGGAACTGATATCACAACAACTGGCTTATATCAATCCTGAAGAGAATGCAATCAGGAAGGTTATTGAACAGCAATTGCTGGAAAATAAGTTAGCACAGTTTTCCGGCTTTTATTTGGCTAAGCAACTGTTTTATCAAAACAATTATGCTCCGGACCACTATTATTTTTATCAAGAGCCAGCAGCTGCGCAGATAAAATCGGTGAGTAAAAAACAACTCATAAATTTGTACCAAAAAAAATATTTACCTGAAAAGAGTAAACTTTTCATTGCCGGTGATATTGAGCCAAATAATTTGCAGCAGCAAATAAAAAAATATTTTTCCGGCTGGTCTGCTAAAAAGCCCAAAAAAGACAACGGAAGTACCAGTAGAATGACCAATACAGAAAATATCAAGGTATCTCCAGACGCTCAAAATACATTAAAAAACCAGACATCACGAATTGACCTTATCAATCGCAAGGGCGCTTCACAGGCTGATATTTTATTTGGCGTTGTGACAGTACCGGGCGTTGTGACTCTACCAGGAGTTGTGACTATTTCAGATCCTGAGGGCACTCCAGGCGCTTTGACCAGGAATAAAATTTCATCTGACTGGGTTGGATTAAAGATCCTTGCCTCGTTACTGGGAGGTGGTCCGAGTTCTCGTCTTTTTGTGGATCTACGCGAAAAGCAGGGCTTGACCTACGTAATTTCTGCCCGACAAATAGCGGGGGAGTACCGGAGTCCTTTTTTTATTCAGACTTCTGTGGCACACGATAAAGTCGTCCGAACCATAAGCGGCATTAAAAAACATCTGGATTATTTATGTCAGCATAAAGTTGATGACACAGAACTGAAGCTGGTCAAGCAGCAATTAACGGGTGAAATAGCATTTCAGTTTCAAACCAATCCGCAGTGGGTAAATAACAAAATTCATCAAGTTGAAATTGGTCTGCCTGATGATTATATCTCCGACATGATCCGGCAAATAAAAAGTTTTACACCAGAACAGTTATTGTTAATTGCAAATAATTATATATGTGCAACACATAACGTGATTGTTGTTGGTGAACAGGGACAACTGGAAGAGGATTTGTTGAGGCAGTTTAACGATTACCGATATCAACTGCATAGCCTGCCTTTGCAATAACAGCTAACATTGATTATTCTTGCGGGTTACTTTTTTATATTTAATATACAAGGTTGAACCTTAAATAATCAGTTGAATGGAACTTCTTATTGCCTTGACTAATTTTAATTATGAATTTCTAACCGTTAGATAACTAAGGGTTAATTTGGGTTTTCTTGAAAATAATAGGGTTTTCCCTTCTATAACTCCTGTTTTATATATGTTCTTATATAACACATGAAATATGAAACAAATAACTAAGGGGAGATGGGGGAGAAAACTTAAATTTAATATATAAATCAATATAATAAAAAGAGTAACCAAAATAACTAAAGTGTAACGGGATTGTTACAGAATACTAAAAAATTAGTATAAAGAAGTTATCGGTAACAATATTTATTAATTTTAATTTTAAGTTTAAAGCCAAAAGCCCATTTTATAATGGGCTTTTTTAATTCACCCTGGACAGGTTTATACGGCTAACTTACTTTTTCGTATCCATGCACTTGCCTCTCGTATGTGCTTCCGCCATCCCTGGCGGAGGTCGTACAAAACCTTATTCTTTGATATAATCACGCCGCTTTTATGTCTGTTTTCAAATAGCTTTTACTTAATTACTCAGGTTTTTTGTGAATAATCTTCCAGATATTGCGGTTAAAGAACTTGTCCTCATTGGCGGCGGACACAGTCATGTCGGCGTATTAAAAATGTTTGCCATGAACCCTATGCCTGGACTCAGGTTAAGCATGTTATCCAGTGATATCCACACACCTTATTCTGGCATGCTTCCGGGTTTTATTTCCGGCCAGTACAGTTATGATGATGTGCATCTTGATTTACGGCCACTGGCAGAGTTTGCCCATTGTCGTCTGTATCACTCCAAAGTAACGGGGATTGACACAGAAAAACAACAGATTTTTTCCAATAATCGCCCGCCGGTCAAATATGACCTGCTGTCAATTAATGTTGGCTCTACACCGGATGATTTTAATATTCCAGGCGTTAAGGAGCTGACTATACCGGTTAAACCAGTAAGTAAGCTGTTTACACAATTAGAAGGCATTGTTCATCAGGCTTTAACGGATAAAAACTTTACCAGTATTGCTGTGGTTGGCGGTGGTGCCAGTGGTGTAGAACTTATATTGTCCATTCAGTATCGCTTACAGCAGGAAATGGCTCGTCATGGCTGTAAAAATAAGCGTATTCAATATGTACTTTTAAGTGCTGCTAAAACCTTGTTACCGTCACATAATGTCTCGGTGCAAAAAAAAATTGGCAAAATTTTTCAACAACGGGGTATAAAAGTTTCTCTGGATTCAGAGGTTAAAAATATAACTCTGCAAGACGAAGCCTCTAGCAGAAATATTCTCTGTAATAATGGTAAGATAACCCAGGCTAATGCCGTTTTCTGGTGTACCAGCGCAAGGACTGTTTCCTGGCCCGGAGAAGCTGGTTTAGCGGTTGATGATAAGGGCTTTATTCAGGTTAATGATTTCCTGCAATCAGTTTCTCACAATAATATATTCGCAGTGGGTGATACCGCATCAATGGTCAATCATTCCAGACCAAAGTCCGGGGTTTATGCGGTAAGGCAGGGGCCGCCTTTGTTTGAAAACATCAGACGTTTTTTACGGGGACATCAGTTAAAGTCTTATAAACCGCAAAAACATTTTTTAAGTTTACTTAATTGTGCTGACAATACCGCTGTTGCTTCACGCGGATTTCTTGCTCTTCAGGGTGGATGGATCTGGAAATACAAGAACTGGATTGATGTCAGATTTATGCACAATTTTAGTCAATTTCCAGATATGTCACAAACCATTGACACAGAAATTGATCAGCACATGGTCGATGCTGCGACCCTTAAACGCCTTCAGGAAATTCCCATGCGCTGTGGTGGCTGTGGCGCTAAAGTGGGCAGTACTGTCCTAACGCGAGTGATGAGTAGATTAAAGGCCAGTTATCAGCAAAGCAACCATTCAGGAAGTATTGTTCTTGGTCTGGAACATGCAGATGATGCAGCAGTCATAGAAATGCCGGCAGGGCAATTGCTGGTACAGTCACTGGATTATTTTAAGTCGTTTATAAATGACCCTTACCTGTTAGGTAAAATTGCAGCCAATCATGCCCTGGGTGATCTGTTTGCCATGGGGGCAACTCCTCACTCGGCACTGGCGTTGGTTACCTTACCCTATGCACCGGAAGCATTACTTGAAGAAGAATTGTTTCAAATCATGTCGGGTGCACTGGAAGTAATGAATGCCAATGCCATGAGCCTGGTGGGAGGGCATACGGGTGAAGGCAGTGATATGGCGTTTGGCCTGAATGTTAATGGTTTTGTAGATAAGCAGACGATATTGACTAAATCAGGATTATTGCCGGAAGATGTTATGATACTCACAAAGCCGCTTGGAACCGGCACTTTGCTGGCTGCCAATATGCGCTTAAAAGCCAAAGGGCGGTGGATTGATGAAGCCATTGAACATATGCTTACTTCCAACAGGATTGCGGCGGACATTATCAAAGACTCGGGTGCTCGCGCCTGTACAGATGTCACCGGTTTTGGCCTGTTAGGTCATTTAACTGAAATGCTGAAAGCTTCCAATGTTTATGCCCGAATTGATCTGACAACACTTCCTGTTATGTCAGGGGCTCATGAAATGATTGAATTGGGAATTTTCAGCTCTCTGCAGGAAGAAAATATCCGCCTGAAACAGGGTATTTCCAACGTTGAACGTATTTCAGAACATCAGAATTATCCTTTCTTATTCGATCCTCAGACAGCGGGCGGTTTGTTGGCTGGTATTCCACTGGAAAATGCGACTCAGTGCATCCGGAAATTAAAACAGGCTGGTTATCAGTCTGCTGTCATCATCGGTGATATTATTGAACACGATTCATCTGAATATTTCATCAAACTGACAGGCTAAGCGGTGTATGACTAATCCTATTGACAGAGATTTAATTCGTTCTTTATTTCTCAATGACGTTCCTCTTTTAGATGTGCGGGCACCGCTGGAATTTTCACAGGGCGCATTTCCTGGAGCGGTCAACCAACCCCTGATGAATGATCAGGAGCGCCATGAGGTGGGCCTCCGTTATAAGCAGGCTGGCCAGGATGCAGCCATTAAACTGGGCAATAAACTGGTCAGTGGTAAAGTCAAACAACAGAGAATCGCACACTGGCAAGCTTTTGCCAAACAACATCCTGATGCGTATTTGTATTGCTTTCGAGGTGGCTTACGCTCCAGAACCACACAGCAATGGTTAAAAGAGAGCGGTGTTGATTTATCACTGGTGAATGGCGGGTATAAAGCCATGCGACGTGTGCTGCTGGATGAACTGGAACAGTCTGTTGCTGAATCCCGTTTTGTGATACTGGGTGGTAAAACTGGAACCGGTAAGACCTGGTTATTAAAACAATTGAGTCATGCTATTGATCTGGAAGGTTTGGCAAATCACAGGGGTTCAAGCTTTGGTCGCTTTCCGGATGGACAGCCGTCACAAATTAATTTTGAAAACTGCCTGTCAATAACGCTAATGAAACATCAAGCCAGAGGCATACAACAATTCTGGCTGGAAGATGAAAGTCGCCTGATTGGCAGTCTTACGCTTGCTCCGTCCCTACAAAAGAAAATGGCACAGGCACCGCTGGTTATGCTGGAGGAAGATCTGACGTATCGCATTAATGTCATACTCAAAGACTACGTTATTGATCTGGAGAACTATTACCACAATTACTACCAGCCACAGACGCAAGCTGATGATCCTGTTGAGCAGTCCGGGACGTTTGAGCGGTCTGAGCCATTTGAACAGTTTGCCGAATATCTGTTGGCCAGCCTGGAGCGAATACAAAAACGTCTTGGCGGAGAGCTTTATCAGAAAATAAACCGATTAATGCTGCAGGCACTGGAAAAACATCGCGCCACTCATAAGGTTGATTTGCATCGCCACTGGATTGAATTATTATTAACCTGCTATTACGATCCGATGTATGATTATCAATTAGAAAAAAAACAAAATCGCATTATCTTTAGTGGCAATTCCCATCAAATTCTGTCCAATCAGAAAAAAATCCTTGATATGGATTCCTTTCCCTCCTGAATTAAAAATGCCTCTTCGAAAATAAAACAGGAGTGAAAAGTCAAAAAGTTATTAGTTGATAATTAAATTAAAACTGACTACTCTATTCTAATAAATCTGTCCTATCTTTTTTCATACTCTATAGATTTTTATATGTTAAAAAGAATTTTTACGCCCTTATTATTTCTGATTTTTGCTTATTTTATTGTTTCCAGTGTTGATGCAAAAGTAATTATAGCCGGGATTGCAATTTTCCTGATTGGTATGCATTACATGGAAAACGGTTTTAAACTGTTTAGCGGTGGAGCATTGCAGACCATCCTTGCAAAATTTACCAGTACCACAGCAAAAGCAATTGCTACCGGTTTTCTGGCAACATCGGTGGTGCAAAGCTCCTCTCTGGTCTCGGTCATTATTATCTCCTTTCTTTCTGCCGAGCTCATTGGGCTGGCCCAGGCTATTGGCGTGGTTTTTGGTTCAAATATTGGTACCACCACAACGGCGTGGCTGGTGTCATCTTTCGGGTTAAAAATCAAAATCGCTCAATACGCATTACCCATGTTGATATTTGGGGTAATAATGGGATTTTCCAAACACAACTCCTATAAGGGGCTTGGCAGTGTTTTAATTGGCCTGGGGTTTATTTTTCTGGGCATTGCATATATGAAGGATGGCTTTGAAACCCTCAAAGACGGACTGGATCTGGCTGAATATGCCATGGAAGGTTATTTAGGTGTGTTTATCTATATTTTGTTTGGAGCTGTTGCAACCGTCATTATCCAATCCAGCAGCGCCACCATGGCCATTATTATTACAGCACTGGCAACCGGACAAATTGATTATATCAACGCACTTTCCCTGGCTATAGGGGCCAATGTTGGTACCACGGTAACAGCTGTTCTGGGATCACTGGCATCAAACAAAAATGGCAAACGCTTAGCAGTGGCACATTTTATTTTTAATATCACAACCGCTTTAATTGCCATTATTTTTCTTTACCAGTTAAAAGATCTGGTTGATGTGCTGGCATCGGTATTTTCCATTCCGAAGACTGATGATGCCATGAAACTGGCTCTTTTTCATACCATTTTTAATGTCATTGGTGTCCTGGCTGTTGCCCCTTTTATTAAATATCTGGTGCGTTTTTTAGAGTCATTGTTCTGCGTAAAAGAGAATGGACGTGGCGAGCCTAAATATTTGACCAAAGAAGTGATGGAAATTCCTGCTTCAGCTTTGGAAGCCCTGAGAAAAGAAACCATCCATCTTTACGATAAATCACTGGAAGCCATTGTTCATGCAATGAACCTGCACCGGACTGAAATTTTTTCTGATGCAGAGGTTAATACAGTAGTTAAGCGGTCTGTTACAACCATTAAAGTCGATATTAATGAAATTTACCAGCAGGATATCAAAAATCTGTACAGTGAAATTATCCATTATGCGTCAATATCACAGACCTATATGGATGAGGAAGGTAATGATAAAATCTACGAATTGAAATTAACGGCCAGAAATATTATTGAAATGGTCAAGGATGTTAGGGAGCTACAAAAAAATCTAAACTTTTTTACCAAAAGCAAGAATAACTTTATGATCAATGAGTATAATAAGTTACGCACAGAATTGGTCACTATTATGCGACGGATGCAGGAAATCAGAGAGTATGAAGGAGGAGAGGAGGATATTCTGACTCAGATAGAGGTTCTAAAAGCAAAGGCAAAGGATAATGAAAAGTTTTTGAATCAAAATATTGATACGTTGATTAGAGAAGATAAAATCGATTCAAAAATGGCATCCTCTTTGATAAACGATGTTGGATTTACTCATAGCATCTGTAAAAAAATACTCAATTCTGCTGCCACACTATGGGTGAAAGACAAAGAAATTAAACAACTGGGAGATGAATATGTCTATTAAGGAGATGATGGAGCAGTTAGATGATTTTTTTGACTTGTCCAAAAAGAAACAAAGTAAAAAACATGATAAATTATTAAAAATCATTAACTCACTGGAAGAAAAAAAATCTGAAATCAAAGAAAAAATAATAACTGATTGTAAAAAAGATAAAAACAGCAAAAAAACTTATAATTTATGTAAGGAATTTAAAGTCATATCCAAACTGATAAAAAAAGCTAAAAAGCATGATGTTGCAGACTAATGATCTGAATTGCTATAAATTATATTGACTCAGTTTAGAGCTGACATATTCATTATGAGGTTTCGATAAAATCTGACAAATAGTCTGCTTCGTGGTGGAAGCAGACCTTCAGTAAAATGCTGGTTTTGACCTTTTGCAGCAGTTCGACGCAATTGATATTAGTTCTCATGTATCCCGAAAGCCGACATTACTTATTGTGAAGAAACTT
>CBDTVA010000002.1:0-27148 GCA_965363935.1 uncultured Gammaproteobacteria bacterium
ATATGCCATTGTTGATCCTGACCTTCTGGCAAGCTGTCCCAAAGCCCTGATAGCCACCAATGGAATGGATGCTCTGACCCAGTTGCTGGAGTCTTATCTGTCCACTAAAGCCAATCCTTTTAGTGATGCCCTGGCGCTCAGTGGTATGGCAGCCGTGCGTGACAGTCTGCTGTTATGGTTTTATGCTGACGCTGATTCCAGTGAAGAAGCGATCAGTCAGGCGCGCGCCAATATGGCTTATGCCGCTTTGCTGTCGGGCATGACGCTGGCCCAGGTCGGTTTAGGCAGTGTGCATGGCCTGGCATCCCCTCTGGGGGCTTTTTTCCCGATCCCTCATGGAGTTGCCTGCGGAACTGTGCTGGCTGAAGCCACGCGGATTAATATTGCGGCCATGAAGCAACGTGAGCCTGATAACCGGGGGCTGGCTCGCTATGCGCAGATTGGTCGTCTGCTTGGACGGAATAATGAGCTGGATGATTGTCAGGCGCAGAGTAAATTGCTGGAATTGTTGGCTGACTGGAGCCGGCAAATGGCCTTGGAGCCATTGTCAGCCTATGGGGTTAGCGAGGCCGATATTGAGCGGCTGGTGGCCAATATCAGCCCCAGTAGTATGCAAACCAACCCGATTGTTCTTACCCGGGATGAAAAAGAGCAATTAGTGAGAAACAATTTGTAGGTTTTAGAGACATGCGGCGGATTACGCTGCGCTAATCCGCCGTATGTGCATATTCAGGCACCATACTGATCCCGGTAAGCCTGTACTTTATCATAATACTGTGCCAGTTCCGTATTACTGTGCAGGTAATCGATCAGGTGCTGCAGTTTAATAATACTGACCACTGGTATCTGGTAATTGTGCTCAATTTCGCTAATGGCAGAGACATTACCTTTGCCCAGTTCCTGCCTATCCAGTGCGATCACCACACCGGCGGGTGATGCACCGGCCTGATTGATTAAATCAATAGATTCCCTGATCGAGGTGCCGGCAGAGATCACATCATCAATGATCATAACCCTGCCTTTAAGTGCAGCACCCACAATGGTCCCTCCCTCGCCATGATCCTTGGCTTCCTTGCGATTGAAACTATAGGGCAAATCCCGCTGATGTTCATCAGCCAGAGCTATGGAACAGGTCGATGCCAGCGGGATACCCTTATAGGCAGGACCAAAAAGCATATCAAATTGAACCTGGCTGTGCATGAGAGCGCTGGCATAAAAACGCCCCAGCTTTGCCAGTGCAGCGCCGGAATCAAACAGGCCGCTATTAAAAAAGTAAGGGCTGATCCGCCCGGATTTCAGTGTGAAGTCGCCAAAACGAAGCACTCCGGTATTAATCGCAAATTGAATAAAGGTGCGTTGGTAATCCTGCATAGGTTAATTCGCTCTTTCTGGCAGCTCATGGCTGCTTTTTAAATTGCCCAGAGGGGAATTATACCTCAGATTCAGTTATAATAACGCATTTTCATTTTCAACAAGGGACAGCAACCAGGCTATTATGAAAGTTATTTCCGCCAATTTAAATGGTATTCGTGCCGCAGCTAAAAAAGGTTTTTTTCAGTGGATGCTGGACGAGTCTCCTGATGTAGTGTGTATTCAGGAAACCAAGGCGCATCTGGTGCAACTGGATGACCCGGTTTTTTCCCCGGCAGGCTATTTTCGATATTTCTTCGATGCCGAAAAAAAAGGCTATAGCGGCACAGCGATCTACAGCAAACAGGAAGCGGACAAACTCACCACCGGGCTGGGCTGGGATGTTGCTGACCGGGAAGGTCGTTATATTCAGGCTGATTTCGGCAATTTAAGTATTGCTTCCTTATATCTGCCTTCCGGCTCTTCCAAAGATGACCGGCAAGCGTTGAAAATGGAATTTTTAGACAGGATAACCCCCATACTCAAAGATATGGCGCACAGTTCCCGTGAGTATATTCTCTGTGGCGACTGGAATATTGTACATAAAAAAATTGATATCAAAAATTTTAATGGTAATAAAAACCGTTCCGGCTGCCTGCCGGAAGAACGCGCCTGGATGGATAAGCTGTTCGGGGAGGAAATAGGGCTGGTGGATGCCTTCCGGGTTCTTAACCAGGAAGCCGATCAATACACCTGGTGGTCAAACCGAGGTCAGGCCTGGGCTAACAATACCGGATGGCGCATTGATTATCAGGTCATTTCACCTGCTCTCGCGCCACAGCTGGAATCTACATCAATCTACAAAGATCAGCGTTTTTCCGATCATGCGCCATTGATCATGAATTACCACAGGATCACTTAAATGCCCGTAGAAGCGTCTTATGTTGCGGCTTTTATTGCCGGTTTGCTGGGTGGGGTACACTGCCTGGGCATGTGCGGCGGTATCGTCGGCGCATTGACTTTTGGTATCAGTCCGGCAAATGGTTCGGCTGCGCCGGGACAGTCTGCCAAAAAGCTCTACCCGTATTTGCTGGCCTATAATGGCGGCCGCATAATGAGTTATACCTTTGCCGGTTTACTGGTCGGGGGTATCAGTATGCTGGCCAGCAATCTGCCTGTTTTGCATAATATTCAATTTGGTCTGCAGATTTTTGCGGCACTGTTTATGATTGCTCTGGGACTTTACATTGGCGGCTGGTGGGGCGGGCTGCGAAAAATAGAACGCGCCGGAGGTGTGATCTGGAAGCGTATAGAACCGCTCAGCCGCAAGTTTATACCGGTTAAGTCACCCTTTCAGGCCTTAATCCTGGGGTCACTATGGGGCTGGTTACCCTGTGGTCTGGTATATACCATTCTGTTCTGGTCTATTTCTACCGGCAATGCCATTGAGGGAGGGTTATTAATGCTGAGCTTTGGCCTGGGAACCTTGCCCATGCTGCTGGCAATGGGTGTTTTTGCCGCCAGCCTGTCCAGTTTTATTCGAAAAAACTGGGTTCGGACTCTGGCCGGCGGTATTATTATTGCGTTTGGTGTGTTTTCACTGTTCAATGTCAGCTTGCGGACGCAAATTTAGAACAACAAAAAATGTGCCGCAAAAAGTTGGCTATTAAAACTTTTTACTGAATTTAATTTCATACTTTTCCTGGCTGTCATCAGGCTTGATATCAATATTAAAATTCACCACTTCATGGCTCTGTACGCCTACCTGGGCAATATAATACACGGCTTTGCCCTCTTTGATTTCGCGAAATTCCAGTGTCCGGCTTTGCCCCATAAGATTTTTTAAATTCCCGGAAACATCCGATTTAACACCCACTGGTACCCCGGTGCCTTTTTCCATAACCGAAATATTAATCATGGCGTAGTTTTTACTGCGTTTCAAGCCATATTGTTTGGTCATTTGCCGTGGCAGTGAGTCTGTTGGAAAGGCATTGAAATACACGATATGATCAGCATATTCCTTAGCATTTTCAGCCTGGGCAAAAGTGCCTATGCCCAGTAAAAACAGTACCATAACCAGAATGAATGTGTGCTTAAATAGTTTCATAAAATGTCCCTGAATTATTATCTTTAGTTGAATAGTGTTAAGGGTAGGCAGTTTTTGCCCAATACGCAATCCGTATTTTCCGAAAAGAGAGAGAAAATTGCAAATAATAAACAGAGGGAGTCTGGTTAACCTTTTTTCACCCGAGAAGCACGCTTGCGTTCATTTTCAGTTAATAAACGCTTACGGATCCGGGTACTTTCCGGGGTAACTTCAACCAGCTCGTCTTCGTCAATAAATTCCAGGGACTGCTCCAGGGACATAATAATGGGCGGTGTCAAAGTGACCGCTTCATCGGTTCCAGAGGCTCTGACATTGGTCAATTGCTTGGCTTTCAGGGGATTGACCACCAGATCATTATTGCGTGAATGGATACCAATAACCATACCTTCATAAACATCCACGCCATGACCAATAAACATTCGCCCGCGATCCTGCAGGTTAAACAAACCAAAACCAACCGAAGTCCCCTGAGCATTACTGATCAGCACCCCATTGTTGCGTTTGGCAAATTCACCCGGAATAGCCGGACCATAATGGTCATAATTATGATAAAACAAACCGCTGCCGGAGGTTGTGGTCATAAACTCGGTCTGAAAACCAATCAGCCCCCGGGACGGTACCATGTATTCCAGTCTGACCCGGCCTTTACCATCGGGTACCATATTGGTGAGTTCGCCTTTACACTCACCCATTTTTTCCATAATACTGCCCTGATGCTGCTCTTCCACATCCAGCATCACGTCTTCAAAGGGCTCACTCATCACTCCGTCAATTTCTTTGTAGATCACTTCAGGTCTGGAAACCCCTAATTCAAAGCCTTCACGACGCATATTTTCAATAAGTACGCCTAAATGCAACTCACCACGACCTGAGACTTTAAATTTGTCCGGATCTTCTGTCTGTTCAACCCTGAGGGCAACATTATGTAACAGTTCTTTTTCCAGACGATCCCTGATCTGACGGGAGGTGACAAATTTGCCTTCCCGCCCGGCGAAAGGCGAATTGTTCACCTGAAAGGTCATGGTCACCGTTGGCTCATCTACAGTCAGGGCCGGCAGTGCCTGCACTGAATTGGGATCACACAGCGTATCGGAGATATTAAGCCCTTCAATGCCACAAAAAGCAATAATGTCACCGGCCTGTGCTTCTGCTACTTCTACTCGTTCCAGCCCTTTGAAGCCAAAGATTTTCAATAAACGGCCTTTGCGCTCAGAACCTTCGTGGTCAATAACAACCACCTGGGAGTTTGCCTTGATGGTGCCCTGTTTGATCCGGCCAATACCAATAACGCCCAGGTAACTATTGTAGTCCAGGCTGATCACCTGCATCTGGAACGGGGCGTCCAGATCGACGTCAGGCGGGGAAACTTTTTCCACAATAGTTTCAAACAACGGCAGCATATCGCCTTCGCGCACATCATCTTGCAATGAGGCATAGCCATAAATGGCCGAGGCATAAACAATTGGAAAATCCAGTTGCTCATCCGTTCCGCCCAGACGGTCAAACAGATCAAATGTCTGGTCAATGACCCAATCCGGACGACTGCCGTCACGGTCAATTTTATTGACCACGACAATGGGATGCAAACCCAGTTCAAAGGCTTTCTGGGTCACAAAACGGGTCTGGGGCATGGGGCCTTCAACCGCATCAACCAGCAGGCAGACACAATCAACCATGGACAGTACCCGTTCCACTTCACCGCCAAAGTCGGCGTGTCCCGGTGTATCAACAATATTAATGTGATAGTCGTTCCATTCAATGGCGGTATTTTTGGCCAAAATTGTGATACCACGTTCTTTTTCCAGATCATTGGAGTCCATCATGCGCTCGGAAACTTCCTGATGATCGCCAAAGGTACCGGATTGTTTGAGTAGTTCATCGACAAGCGTGGTTTTGCCATGGTCAACGTGTGCAATAATGGCAATGTTTCTGATTTTACTGATATCTTTCACTGTGAAAGTCCAAAAATAAGCTAAAATTAAGCTATTGTTAATAAAGAGTTAAAAGAACTGCCGCATTATAGCGGATTGTTTGCTATAAATCAGAAATTATTCCAATTCGATATAAATCGGCTGAAAATTAAAGATTATATTCAGTGGTCCGTAATATCTTTTACCAAAGTGAGCATAAGCCCATCAGGACAGGACCTAACAATGACTTCACCAGCAACACAGGCGACTGCTTCGCAACACTCTGCCAGTCAAATTATGGCACACTACGCCAACGGCTTGCGAGCATTTACCTTTTGGGTCTCAGATACTCTCTATGCTATTGATATTTCAAAAGTTCTTACCATTAGCCGGGAACTGGGCAATATGCTCACCGAAAGAGAGAAAGATCATATCGAATGGGTGCAGGCTCTTGAAGACAGTTTACTCAACGATACACCCTTTGTGAAAGCCAAAGATCCTCATAAATGTGCTTTTGGCCAGTGGTATGACACATTTAAGTCCCGCGATGAAACCCTGATGGAAGCTTTATCTGAATTTGATAAACCCCACACACAAATTCATAGCCTGGCTGACAAGTTGCTTGATATGAAAAAAAATAATGACCTTGACCATGCCCTGAAGATTTTACGTTACGAAAGAAACGTTACCTTAAAATGTCTGATGAAACGATTTGAGCAGGCACGTACCTATTTGAAAGAATCATCACGGCAGGTGTTACTTTATATAACCCGGGATGGCATCGCGCCCACGGTTGCACTGCGCATTGATGATATCAATGATGTCATTGATTTTACAGCAGAACAGTTTAAGCCCATGGAACACATTAACAGTATTCTAAACAGTGAAGCAAGCGAGCTGGTGATTGCTTATTTAAAACAATCCAGTCAGGCTGACTGTCTGTTGGTTGAAGCGTCTAATCTGCTTAAAATCGCCCGCTCATAAACACCGCTATGGTGGTCATTTTGCGTTTATAATTTCAACCACGAAAACAATTCCATCTACCCCGATCACCTTGACCTGAGAACCGATGGGCGCATCTTCACCCTGTACCCGCCAGGTTGAATCATCCACTTTGATTTTACCTGTGCCATTGACAATAGGCTCAACCAGATTAAAGGTTCGGCCCATATACTGTTCTGCCCTGCGATTCAAATTGGGTACCGTGGATTTTTGCTGCGGGAAAAAACCTCTGCCAAGCCGCCATAACACAATGGTGGCAACCGATAACACGGCAAAAGTAATAAATTGCCCCTGCCAGCTTAATTCTGGACGAACAAGCACCACCATGCCCACACAAGCTGCGGCAATCCCCAGCCAGAGAAAGAATGCCCCCGGACTAAACACTTCCAGAATAACCAGCGCCACCGCAAAGGTCAACCAGTGCCAGAACTCCAGCTGGGTAAACATTGATTCCATCAGGCCAAGCCCCTTTCTATGCTATAGTTTTTATAATCGGTATTTTTTCTACTCTGTTTTGAGCGCTGTTATGGTGTTTTTTCATCCTTTTTATACACTTCTTTTGCTAATTCGCCAATGCCGCCAAGGGCACTGATCACACCGGATGCTTCCAGTGGCATAAAGACCAGTTTTTGATTTTCGGCACTGCCGATTTCTTTCAGAGCATCGACATACTTAATTGCCACAAAGTAATTGATGGCATTGATATTGCCCTTTTCTATCGCCTGAGAGACCATCATGGTGGCTTTGGCTTCCGCTTCTGCCAGTCGTTCCCGCGCTTCTGCCTCACGAAAAGCCGCTTCACGATCACCTTCAGCCTTGAGAATTACTCCCTGCTTTTCACCTTCCGCACGTAAAATTTCCGCCTGACGTTCACCTTCGGCTTCCAGGATACTGGCCCTTTTTTCCCGTTCCGCTTTCATTTGCCGGGCCATAGCATCCACCAGATCCTTTGGCGGTGCAATATCCTTGATTTCGATACGGGTTACTTTGATCCCCCATGGAGTAGTGGCATCATCCACCACATTTAATAACTGACTGTTAATTTCATCACGCTTGGATAACAATTCGTCCAGATCCATGGAGCCCATTACGGTACGGATATTGGTCATGGTCAGATTGAGAATGGCATGTTCCAGATCATTCACTTCATAGGAGGCTTTGGCGCTGTCCATGGCCTGAAAAAAGACCACACCATCCACTTTGACCATAGCATTATCTTTGGTAATGATTTCCTGAGACGGAACATCCATAACCCGTTCCATCATATTCACTCTGTGGCCAATGTTATCCATGACCGGGACAATAAAATTTAAACCGGGACGCAATGAACGGGTAAAACGCCCGAAACGTTCAACTGTGAATTCCATTCCCTGGTCAACTTTTTTTATGCCCAGCACTACCAGAATGATCGCCAGGGCTAAAAAACCAATCACAAATGCATCAAAACCTGCCATTTTGTTCTCCTATTTAATTTATTCAAGAATAATTGACATAGGCAAAGTGTTCAAGGGAAAAGACAAGCAAACTGAAAAAAAGCCCCTTATTTCTGCTATCATACGACAAAGACGACATTGAATAAGCTGCCAGAGAAACAAGATTGTTGTTTAAAAACGGTTAATAAAAGATGGTTATAAAGATATGCCTGAACACGCTATAGCTGAAAAAAAATACCTTAAACCACCAAAACGGTTAATGCGCCATGTGGGCCGTGCTATTGCTGACTTCAAAATGATCAATGAGGGTGACCGGATATTGCTGGGCGTTTCCGGCGGCAAGGATTCTTTATCTTTATTACTGATCCTGCATCATTTAAGCCACTATGCACCGATAAAATTTCATCTGGCTGCGGTCACTGTTGATCCCCTGATTGAGGGTTTTGATCCGTCTGCACTGAAAGACTATCTGGCGCAATTGGGGATCCCCTATTTTTATCAGCAGCAGGCCATTTTAGACCAGGCTGAAAGTGCTATGGACGGTGATTCATTTTGCTCTTTCTGTTCTCGAATGAAACGCGGTATCCTGTACACAACGGCTCGAAAGGAAGGCTATAATGTTCTGGCACTGGCACAGCACCTGGATGATCTGGCGGAAAGTTTTTTGATGTCAGCCTTTCATAATGGCAAATTACAAACCATGAAGGCCAATTACACTATCCGGACCGGTGAACTTCGGGTTATTCGCCCTCTGGTTTATGCCCGGGAAACCCTCACCAGCGCATATGCCAGGGCCGCACAACTACCGGTAATTCCCGACTCCTGTCCCGCCTGCTTTAGTATGCCGACACAGCGGGAACACATGAAGCAATTACTGGCGCAGGAGGAAAAACTCAATGCCAGCCTGTTCAGCAGTTTGCTTAAGACCATAAAACCGCTTATGTCCATCGATCAAGCCTGAGCCGCCTTTTTAGAAATCATTTTCAGACTTATGTTACAAGCTATGTTACAAAATATACAAAAAATTATCATAACAATCATTCTGCACTTTTTTGCCCTGCTGCCTCTAAGGCTGAACCACCTGATGGGTTCCTGGATTGGGCTGCTGCTGTATTATCTAAAAGGCAATAGCTGGCGGGTTTCAAACATTAATATCCAGACCTGTTTTCCGGAACTGGATAGCCGACAGCAGGAATCCATTTTGAAAGACAGTTTGATAGAGCTAGGTAAGTCATTGACTGAAATGGGCCCCATGTGGCTCTGGTCATCAGAAAAAACCCTGTCATTGTTCACTCAGGTTTCCGGCAGGGAGCACATGGATGCCGCCTTGCAATCGGGCAAAGGTGTCTTTTTACTCACACCGCATCTGGGATGCTGGGAAATCGCCGGCCTTTATCTGGGCGCTAACATCCCGGTCACTATTTTATATTCCCGCCCCAAAATCAAAGCACTGGACGACATCGTGCGTAGCGCACGTATTCGTTCAGGAGCCACTCTGGTTGCAGCCGATGCTTCTGGTGTAAAGAGTATTCTGAAAACACTCAGGCAAGGAAATGGCACCGGTATTTTGCCCGATCAGAACCCCGATGATATTAATAGTGGCGTCTTTGCGCCTTTTTTTACTATCCCGACATTCACCATGACCTTTATTTCCAAGCTGGCCAGCAAGACCGGAGCGACTATTGTCATTGGCTATGCTGAACGTCTGCCCAGGGGACAGGGTTATCACCTGCACATCAGGCAGGCTGATCCGCAAATTGCCAACGCTGATGCACTGG
The DNA here is from genome assembly GCA_965363935.1 of uncultured Gammaproteobacteria bacterium. Lineage (GTDB taxonomy): Bacteria > Pseudomonadota > Gammaproteobacteria > GRL18 > GRL18 > CBDTVA01. The sequence continues at coordinate 9,581 of CBDTVA010000002.1, forward strand.
TTTCTGCAACAGCTCTGAATAGAATGGTAGAAGAATACATCCGGGAAGTCCCCTCTCAATATCAATGGAGTTACAAACGTTTCAAAAGACGTCCGAAAGGCGCAAAGAAATTATACTAATAGCTACCGGTCTGATGAGTAGTTTAAAAACTCCTGCTCAGGTACTGGTCTGCTAAAATAGAAGCCCTGAACCATAGCGCAATCTCTTTCGCGCAGAAATTGATACTGCTGTTCATTTTCAACACCCTCTGCAATGACTTTTAGATCGAGACTTTTGCTTAATGAAAGAATAGCCTCTACCAGTGCAACATCTTCTGAGTCAGTTGGCAGTCCGTCAATAAACGAGCGATCAATCTTAATTGTTGTAACAGGAAAACGCTTCAGATAGCTTAATGATGAATAGCCCGTTCCAAAATCGTCTATCGCTATTGCTACCCCCATTTCCCGTATATCATGCAATGTATCCAGAGTTTTTTTATCATCACGCAACAACAGGTTTTCCGTAATTTCAACGGTCAGCTGATCAGGTGGCAGACCGGTCTTACTCAATACACTTTTAATCAACAGGGGGACGTCATCACGCTGGAATTGCCGAATGGATAAGTTTACCGCTATCCTGAGCGGGCGTTTATTTTTTTTTGTCCAGTTCACAGCAGTATGGCATGCAGTTTCCAGTACCCATTTACCTATTAACACAATAAGACCTGAATCTTCAGCCAGTGGTATGAATTCTAGAGGAGAGATGACACCATGTTCCTGTGAATGCCAGCGCAGCAAGGCTTCAGAACTGACAATTTTCCCGGTTAGAGCATCCAGAATCGGTTGGTAATAAACCTCTAATTCATTATTCTCGATAGCATGCCTGAGCGCCGTTTCTAACAGCAGTCTTCTTTTTGCCCTAAGATTCAATTCAAGAGTGAAGTATTGAGCATTGTTACGGCCCTGCTCTTTTGCGCGGTACATAGCACTATCGGCATTGCGCAGTAATGCGTCTACAGTTGTAGCATCATCCGGAAAAATCGTAACGCCGATACTGGCTGAAACAAAGACCTTATTGTTATTGATGTGATACGGTTCAGCTATAATAAGTAAAATATTTCTCACCGCATTATTGACATGATGCAACTCCCTGAGGTCTGGCATAAGTACTGTAAACTCATCCCCACCTAACCGGGCAACGGTATCTGAACTGCGCACAGTTTCAGACAATCGGTGTGAGGCAAGTTGCAGCAGCTGATCACCCGCCGGATGACCTAAAGTATCATTAACGTGTTTGAATTGATCCAGATCGATGAACATAAGTGCAATCCTGGACTGTTCTCTATTGGCACGCTCAATGGCACTATGAAAACGATCGATAAATAAAGTCCTGTTCGGCAGACCGGTTAGCGAGTCGTAATTTGCCTGGTGCCGGATCTTCTCCTCATCGCTTTTTCGCTGAGTGATATCTGCAAACAAGGCGGCATAATATTCTGTATTGCCAGTGCTATCGTAGACCGTTGTAATCGATATCCATACAGGAAAAACCTGACCATTTTTTTTTCGTTTTAATATTTCACCTTCCCAGTGTCCTTGCTCTTTAAGGGTCGATGTCAGTTCATTATAAGTCGTTTCATCCTTTCGGTCAGAGTCCAGAATTAAGCCTGACTCACCCAGAATTTCGGACTCAGTAAAACCGGTGATATCACAAAATGCCCGATTTACTTTTAAAATGTGATTCTGTGGATTAGTAATCATCAATGCTTCTTTGGCTGTATCAAACACAGCCGCTGATAAACGCAATTCATTCTCTGCCAGCTTCCGGCTGGTAATATCATTGATTACTGTCATTCTCACCGTGGTTTCATCAATCCATGGAATAATCCGGGTTTGATATTCAAACCAGTGTTGACTCTGTTTATCATAGATATCATAAGTTTTCATCCTGGACAAACTGGCTTGTACATCAGCTTGTTCTTCGCTGCGATAAGTCGTGTTATTTATCAGGTACTCTGCAAGCCTCTGCAACAGTTTAGCATCGCCCAAATTTTCCAGGGTCTTAAAGCCATAGTGATTGATAAAAAGAGTTTCCGATGTATTAACATTACTAATCGAGATCAATGAATCCATATTATCTAATATGTATTTTAAGTTCTCATGCGATTGGGTGACTTCCTGTTCCGCTTTTTTCAGATTATCGACAATATGAATCAAGGCTTCACTAAACTCGTTGAGTTCATTGATGTGACTTTTACGGTTAATTTGCCTGGTACCTGAAGCTGTAGCAATATTGTTAAAATCAACAATAAGTGAACCAAGTGGCCGACTGATTTTTTGACTAAGCCATACAGCTAAAAGAATTCCTGTTAATACGCCAATAATTGCCAGAATAATTACGCTAAATATACCCTCTTTGCGAGCTTCATCTAATTTAGTGCGCGGCATAAAATAAAGGAACTCAGGTAAATTTCCCAGCTCAACCAGGTAGCCCATGCTGCCATCAACAAGCACTTCATCCAATCTGGTTACAGCTTGCTTTTCGCTCTCAGTTCTGATTAAAGTAATGGGACGCTTATATTTAATATCAAAAATAGATTTTTCAGTCTCTTTAAAGAGTAATCGGGCTCCACCATTTATAGATTTGGAATAAAATTGAGTGGGTTGGAAATGAAAAATACTGCCCGCACTACCAAGCCGCTTGTCACGGTGAATAATAGGGGTAGTAAAACCTACATAGATATTGTTATTCTGTTCACGATAAAATAGGCCATCACGGTGTTTTAATGCCAAAAATTTTTTTATAAGGTTTTCTGAGTTGGGCAAATGACTGAAGTTAATAATCTCAGATTTCTCTTCTTTGATAATAAAATGCACGATATTTTGTGATTTATCATAACGTGCTTTTAATTTCTCAAGCAATTGATTATCCACATCCAGCATAAGATTGACCCGAACACTATTATCCAGAGCCAGCAGGTGTAATTGTTGCTGAATGCTTTGTAGTTTATTTTTTATTTTTTGAGAAATTTCTTCACTCTCTGAAAAGACTCTTTCCTTAAATTCGTAAGTCAGGCGCTCATCATAGACTGAAAAAAAAGCGGTTGCAGTTGCAATTGTAATAATTACAATGATACCCGCTATACTCATACCCAGGAGCGTTGACAGCTTGAAACAGCCAGACAAAAGGTGCCTGTCACTAATGATTGGTTTAATTATTTCTTGAGCATTTTTCATAATCTGGAATGTCTTGTTCTGATACCAGGAGCCTGGCCAATTGATCATAATGAAAGTGTACTAATGATCAGTATGTACTATCAAGCTATTTGAAGACTTCATCAGCAGCAAAAAGAATATCTGTAGGAATTTCAATACCCAGCGCTTTAGCACGAGTTATGTTAAAGACCAGTGCGTGGCGTTGTGCATCCTCAACGGGTATATTCGCAGCGTCTTGTCCTGACAATATTTTTGCGACTATAACACCCGCCTGATATCCCATTGCTTCAAAGTCTACGCCTGCTCCTCCTAACAAGCCCAGCTTAACAAAGGCAAAATTGAGTGGTATAGAGGGTTTAATACTGTTCTGGCTTGTCCAGGTTAGAATCTTCGAACCGGTATAGGTCTGGCCATTTTTATCTATCAGTCGCAGCGCAATGGGGTATAAAGTATCAACGTCAGAGTAGTTAGTTTCGAGCACTTTTTGTTGATATTCCTCCCAACTGTCGGTAATGAAGAAATCGGGTATGGCCGGAATCGGCGTTTGCTCAATTTCCAGCTTTACCTGTCTAATCAATGCTTTTCCAGTAGGAGAATTATCCGAAAAAATACGAATTTTTTTCATTTCCGGCTGAATACTTTTTTGCACTTTTACCGCAGTAGAAAAATGTATTTTTTCATAGACTCCGGTAATATTATGACCCGGTAATTTTATATCATCCAGCCACTGGACTGTTTCATTATATCGTTCAGGAATATTATTCATGCCACTGAAGACTATTTGTATATCACTGTCAACCAGCTCCAGTGCAACCGCGCGAAAAGCATTATCATCAAGAGTAATCAGAACATGGGGGTTGAACTCCTGTATTTTTTGCAAGGCAATTTCTGCCTGCCGGGCGATTAAATCGGGAGTGTTATTGGTCTTTTTTGTGTCCATTGCATAGCTTTTCAGAAGCAGATCGTCTGCTCCAAACCCCGACTTGAGCAAAGCTCTTTGTACCCCCATACTTTGAGGTCTGCCACAGACATGGTCTATTTCATAACTGTGCAAAATAAAAATTCTCTTTTTCTCATCAGCTAAAGCGCTGTTAAAGAAAACATGGATAAAAATCATAATGATGAAGATGAAAAGCTTAGTATCTGTTGATTTCATTGCTATTTTCCCAGCTATTTTTTTAACTCTAGTTTACAGATTGTCAATCAGCAACTTTTTAACTAGCGCTCAACGAATAAATACTGCGGTTCACTGAAAAGTACAGCAATTGCGCTAAAATAATGCTTCCTGATACTGCGCAACCCCGTTTAGCAAGAGGGTTTTAATGGCTGCCCGGCCATCCTTATCCAGAGCGACTTCCAGGGTTACTTTATCACCCGGTTCAGGACGTTCAAGTTTTAACCCTTCACCTTCTGGTACGAAGTAATTTTCTATTCCATAGCTGACTCGCAGACTGGTGACATCAACAACGGTTTTATCATCCCGACTCCAGTGCCGGTTATTCACGGTTTTAATCACTCCGCGGATCACATGCCGGCGTTTTTTAGGGCTATTGGCTGGACTTTCCGGCAACACAGGCCGTTGCAGATAAATGCCCTGTGCATCCCAGAACGGGCCATTTTGTTCTAGCACTACATAAACGGTGTCATTAATTTTAAACGTCCTATCACCTGATAATTCATCCAGCTGCAAATTATTAATATCATATTTTAAACGCACATAATCACCACGAAACAGGGAACGTGGATCAATGGGGCGTGTTTCCAGAACCACAATAATATCCGATGATAAAATGCTTTGCCGATTAGCAATCATTGCCATAAGAAATAATATCTGCATAACAATAATCAATACTATTGCCGGCAGAACGGCTTTGCCTGACCTGCTGTGCCTTGCTTTAAAAACCGGCTCTTTAAACATGGTTATCCTCCTGCTGCTCAGGAGAATGATGGTTATTAGTTTGGGCACTCTGCTGACGCAGACGTTTGCCAAGTTGACGCCTTTTCTTTTCCAGCCAGTAACCGCCAATGATCAGTATCAAGCCGCCGGTAATAAAAAACAGGGAGCGGTTCATTAAGCTCCAGAAGGTATCGAAATAGCGACTGATCAGGGTGATGGTAAAAATAACGAATGCTGAATTAACATAAAATCGTTTATGTTCTGCCAGGCCGGTATAAATCAGCCAGACAACCAGTGAAAACAATAACAGGTTAACCATAATCACGGTTATGCCCTGTTGATCCTGATAAAGAAAGACATTCATTAACAAAGTTGCAAAGAGGATGCCCAGCCAGATAATACCCATCAATTTGTACAGCGGCAAGGGGCCATGAATACGTTTCAAACGCCCCATAAGTAACACCGAAATAAGTATCATCAGAACAAGATTAATCAGCATCCAGGTCACTTGATCCATGGTGCTATGAGACAGGGATGGATATAAATCCAAACCGGGAAAACTCAGAACATAGATAAAAATCAAGGCAAAAACCAGGGCATATCGAGACATGTTTTCTGCAAAGCCCGGCCAGTATTGCCAGGCTTTTAATGTTCGTGACAGCATAAAAATTGCAATACCAATCAGTAAATAAATTTGCACAATAAAACCTTCAGAGGCATAACGGATGAAGGTGGTAAAACTGAATAATGACCAGCAGAACAGACTGAGTATGATAAAGTGACTCGCCAGATGAAATCCCTGGCGGATAACAAACAAAACACTGATAAACCAGAAAAACAAATAGGGCCAGTGTATTTGTCTAAAATCAAAAATTTCCGACCCGCTCCATAACAATGCCAGCAGGGTTGCGGCTATCATGACAGTTTCAGAGCGCATAATAATAGCGGTCATCAACGCACCTGCAGCCCAGAAAAAAACACCATTCGGATAGTGGCTGTCAATGTGATAAATTTGCGCGATCAACATGATATTAGTGCCGAACAATATAACGCCCAGCAATAGAAAAGCCTGACCCAGTTCCGGATGACGCTGTCGTCCCGGAAACGGTTCAGACAAATAATATGCGCAAGCCAGATAAGCACCCGTCATAGAAGAAAACAACAGACCTAATTTAAGCAGCTTACTCATACCCTGCCAATTGGCAGCAAAAAAGCTGATAGCACCTGCAGCAAGCAGCAAAACGCCCATAACACCTAAAATAAGACTCAGCTTATGAGACTTATGTATTGCAGTATGGGCATCCTGAAGGATGCTCTGCGCAGCTTGCTGATCCAGCCAGCCTTGCGTCTGCCAGTAGGGTATTTGTTCCAGTAATTTTTTGTAAAACTGCTTATTATTCATAGTCCACTATGGTTTTTTCTTACTGAAGTAGATCCACTTTGCGATAGCCAATCGATTCTGTCAGATGATGTAACTGAATGTCATTACTGCCCTCCAGATCAGCAATTGTTCGGGCCAGTTTCAATATTCGATGATATGCACGAGCCGACAAATTCATTTTATTCATGGTTTTTTCCAGAACTTTCTGGTTGTCTGACGACAAGCGGCAATCCTGTTCTATTTCTTTATTATTCAGCAGGGCATTGCAACGCTTACGCCGCGCTTTCTGGCGATGTTGAGCCTGCATAACCCGTAGTTTCACTTCAGCACTGGTTTCTATGCTAGCACTGCTTTGCTGTAGTTCCTGATGTGATAATGCCGGTACTTCGATATGCATATCAATTCTGTCCAGAAAAGGGCCGGACAGTTTATTTTGATAGCGCTGAACCTGTTCACTGGTACAGCGGCAATTGTTTTGGCTGTCGCCCCAATAACCACATGGGCACGGATTCATGGCAGCTATAAGCTGGAATGTGGCCGGAAATTCAGCCTGTTTTGCGGCACGGGAAATGACAATCTTCCCGGACTCCAGAGGTTCTCTTAACACTTCTAAAACATTACGATTAAATTCGGGTAACTCATCCAGAAACAGCACGCCATTATGGGCCAGGCTAATTTCACCGGGTCTTGGATGACTGCCGCCGCCCACAAGAGCCACCCCGGATGCTGTATGGTGGGGCACCCTGAAGCCACGAACCTCCCAGTTGTCAAAATTAACCCTTTCGCCACAAACAGAACGAATTGCCGCAACTTCCTCTGCCTCAGTATTGTCCATATCCGGTAAAATAGTGACCAGCCGGCTGGCCAACATGGTTTTCCCTGTTCCCGGCGGTCCTTTCATAAGCAGCGAATGCTGCCCTGCGGCGGCAATTTCTAATGCTCTTTTAGCACTTTTCTGACCTCGAATATCAGACAAACAGATTTCATATCCGTGCTGTTTTGCGACGCTCCGAGGTTCAGGTTCATTGAGCTTTTTTTCACCTGTTATAAAGGCACAAACCTCCAGTATGTGTTTGGCTGTATAAACCTGCAATCCCGTAACCAGTGCAGCCTCTGCACCATTTTCTTCCGGTACAATTAAAATTCGCTGGTTTTTTTTCGCCTGAATGGCAATTGGAAGAATACCTTTAACGGCTCGTAATTGCCCGCTCAAGGCCAGTTCGCCAATAAACTCAAATTGTTCTATAAAGTCATTTTGGTTAGCCCTGTGCGGGTCATTGCTTTTTGACAGGTCAAGCTGAGCAGAAGAAAGCAGAATGCCCAGTGCAATGGGCAAATCAAAGCGGCCTCCTTCCTTGGGCAAATCGGCAGGAGCCAGATTGATGGTAATACGCCGTACTGGAAAGTCAAACTGGCTGTTTATAATTGCCCCCCTGACCCGGTCTTTGCTCTCCTTGACTGCAGTTTCCGGCAATCCAACAATGTTCAGGCTCGGCAGACCATTGGTCAGCAGTACTTCAACCGTTACCAGAGGTGCTTGCAAACCACCTGCGCGACTGTACACGACCGATAGTGACATTTCTATATATCCTTATATATTCACTCCAGCTTGAATTATAGCGCCTTTCCTGAATGAAAGTTGTCAGAATTAACTGTCATGGAGGTCCCAAGCAGTACGTTTCCTGTTGAGAAAGATATTATGTCTCAATTCACCCTCTATTGAGACAAAACAGGTGTTGTTTTATTTTCAAAATATCGTTTGTCACCACACTCGGCCTTAAGCGCTTCATTATCTGCCTTATGCTGCTCTACCGAATGATTATAATTTTCGGCTTCTGAACTATAATTTTGAGTTAACAGCGTCAGCCTTTTTTTCATCTGGTTAAACTCATTCACAGAAACCTCGCTATGCAAATCCAGATGCATTCTTTTTGACTCCAGCTCCTGCTTCAGCTCATCAAGATTATTTTTTAGATGTTCAAGTTCGCCAGCCTGTTCATCCAGTTTATTGGCAGTCTGATTTGCCAGCTCTATCTTTTCCAGACACTGAGTTAATTGCTCACTGGATATAATAGGCTGTGAAGCCTGCTCTGAGGTCGTCTTTTCTTCCTTGAGAGTAGTTTCCTTGAGAGTGCTTTCCTTGAGAGTAGTTTCCTTAAGAGTGCTTTCCTTGAGAGTGCTTTCCTTGAGAGAGCTTCCCTTGAGAATAATATCATCTTCAGCAAAACTTACAGAAACAGGTAAAAGAGTCATCGCACAGAAAAAAATCAGACATTGCAAGCTGATAGCTTTTGTATCGTTCATAATTATCTCCCTTTAATAAGTTTAATTTTTCCGTCCCAAAAATTCATATAATTCATTCATGGTTTCAATAAGAGAATTTCTTAATAGCGCCAGTAATTCAACATAATCAGTGTCCTCAGAAACAACGCCTTCTTTCAGACTCCATTCCAGCTTTTCAGCCGTTAAACCAACACTTTCAATACCCAGCGAACGTGAAGCACCTTTTATTTTATGTGCCAGCTCAGAGACTTCATAGTATTGTTCATTATCATAGGCCTGTTGAATCATATCAAAATGATTTATGTAGGTATCATAATATTTTTCCAATAACCTTTTCAATAGCCCGGTATTGTTATTCAGGCGAATCAGGATCTCATCCAACGCAACGGTAGTCAAGTCATTGAATGGATTTTGTTGTTCAGTTACGCCTGTAGAACCATCAAATTGTAGAGAGCCTTCAGCTAGTAGAGAGCCTTCAGCAGGTATAGAGCCTTCAGCGAGCAAAGAGCCTTCAGCGGATAAATAGTCTTCAGCAAATAGAGCGCCTTTGGGCAAACTTTCCTTTACCATCAAAAAACCATCCTCGTGATCTTTCAATAAAGTTTTCATACCAAGCCATTGATTCATAGCAACATTTAAAGTATCCATCTGAATAGGTTTACTCAAATAATCATTCATACCCGATTCTAATGCCGCTTTACGAGCCTCATTACTGGCATGAGCACTCAAGGCTAAAATAGGCGCTGAAAAATTAGCCGCTCTCAATTTTCGCGTTGTTGCATAACCATCCATGCCTGGCATCTGGATGTCCATCAATACCAGATCATAATAATTTTTTCCTTTACGCTCTATAAGCTTTAATGCCTCCATACCATTATTGGCTATTTCAACATTGAAACCAAAACTTAGCAAAATATTAGTAATGACTTCCTGGTTTATCGGATCATCATCGGTGACTAATATTTTATAGTCATCATTATTCAAATCTTCAGTTAACTGGACTTCATGAGAGAGTTCCTGTAGCTTTTCATTCCTGGCTAACTCTTCCGGGGTAACTTTTTTAAACTGCAATGAGAAAAAGAACCGACTGCCTTCATTTTCAACACTCTCAACCTGAATTTCAGCCCCCATTAACTTGGTTAAATCCTGTGAGATTGCCAACCCCAACCCCGTGCCACCAAACTCACGGGTAATCGAATTATCTGCCTGATGGAATGCTGAAAAAAGTTCTTTGATTGTTTCTGTTTTGATCCCAAGCCCGCTGTCTTTAACAGAAAAACAAAAAATCATGCCATGCTGTGTTTCATTAAGCAGTTCAAGACTCAGTATAATTTTGCCTTGAGCTGTAAACTTAATGGCATTAGAAACCAGGTTATTCAGAATCTGCTTTAATCGGAATGGGTCACCAATCACATAACCGGAAATTTTTGGTGCAATCACTAATTCCAGCTGCAAACCTTGTTGCGCTGCCTGATTAACAAAAGTGTCCTTAACATCCAGCATTACCTGATTGGGCTGAAAGATAATTTCCTCCAGTTCCAGTTTATTGGCTTCAATTTTGGAGAAATCCAGTATGTCATTAATAATGGTAAGCAGAAGTTTACTGGACTTGAGGATCATATTGGCATAACGTTGTTGCTTTGTACCCAACTCACTGTTTAACAATAATTCTGTCATACCAATAATTGCATTCATTGGTGTGCGGATCTCATGGCTCATAGTGGCAATGAATTCACTTTTCGCTTTGCTGGCTTGCTCTGCCTGTTGTGTTCTTTTTTTAACCAGGCCTTCCAGATGTTCCTGATGATCACTCAGTTCAATGTCTCTTAACTGTATCTGAGCGAGCATACCATTAAAGCATGAACCCAGCTTTGCCAGCTCATCTTCACCGTCTATCTGAACCCGTAAAGAAAAATCTTCTTCCTGTGAAATTTTATTACTGATTTTCATCAGGTTTTCAATGGGTTCGGTTATCATGGTTTTCAGACGCTGCCAGACTAAAAAACTCAGAACATTAACCAGAATAAACACCATCAGGGCGACAAGAAAAACCCATGCAACATGTATATAAAACTTATTCAGTGAAATTTGTAAAATGACCCGGCCCACAATATCCTTCTCAGACAGGATAAAACGAGTAATAAAAATTCGGTTATCCTGATACTGGACCTTCTGCGTATCCTGAATTATATTGTTAGTAATTTCTCCGCTGACGTTGGCAACTATTATGCTTAAATTGACCTGTTCTTGCTTAATATTGTATTCAGCCAGGGGTTTATTCTGACTATCGTAAACATAGGCAGCTTCCACATCCGGGTTCATGACAAATGCCTGCAGGGCCTTTGACACAGAGGCTTTATCACCCGACAGAATTTCCGATTTTATATTCAAGCCAATACTTTCAGCCAGAACGGCATGATGACGAATCATTGCCTGCCAGTTAAAAAATATTTCCGTAAAGATAAAAATGACACAGCCAAGGGCAATAGCAAAAGCTGTAGTTATCAGGGTAATCAGGGACAGCTTCTTATTAATGGAATGCTGATGGAAAAAATTCATTGGCCTCCTCTTACTCTGTTATCTTCAGATTCGATTTCTATACTATCGGACTTTAACAATCCTGAAACACTATAGGAGATCTCCTTAGTGAAAGCGCTGGTAAAAAACCAGAATAACAACAACGATACTAACAAACTGGTTGTGCTAACAAACAGACAGGAAAATACAACAGGCATGAGCAAACACCAGAAAGGTTCTTTCATGAAAGAAAAGCTCTGCATCTCCTTTATGTGTTAAGTAACTTAAGGCTATTTGATATCCAGTTTGTTTTCCAGTTCAAGCAGTTTCTGTTCCAGTTGTTCCAGTTTTATTCGGGTTTTTTGCAATACTGCAGATTGAATCTCAAAATCTTCCCGGGTAACCAGCTCCAGTTTATCAAATGTACTATGCAGGATACCACGTATGGATTGCTCCAGTTCTCCTGATATTGTGTCGGGCACCGGGGGGAGAATACGAGTAATTTTGCTCGCCAAATCATCAAAAAATTGCTTATTCATCGGATATATTTCTCACAAAAAATAACGGCCAACGGTCAGATCGGTAGTAAAACTCATAGTCTAGCATTTTTTCAAATTATGACCCAATAAATCACCGTGTTACAGGCAATCATTTTTTCACCAAGCTGATCAGCCCAATTATGCACCGCTATAGTGCACCAATTTTGTGCAACGGTTCTATTGCTTCCATTATGGTGCATCAGACATAATCAGCACCTCTCTTTTAGATATTAAGTAACTGTTAAAAAACAACAATTTGTCAGTGGCACAACATTTGCTTTTCTTACCTTATAAGTAAGGTGAAGCCTTTAATCTGGATAAATCAATTGCTTCATAGCAAGAAAATTCAATTGATTTTTCCAGGCTTAAAAAACATACACCCAATCAACCCAGTTAATATATAAATTTGGAGTAGAACCAATGAAGCTTGTTACAGCTATTCTTAAACCTTTTAAATTAGATGATGTCCGCGAAGCATTATCTGATATTGGTATTCACGGTATGACAGTTACTGAAGTCAAAGGCTTTGGCCGTCAGAAAGGTCATACTGAGCTTTATCGTGGTGCCGAGTACGTGGTCGATTTTCTGCCAAAAGTAAAAATTGAAATTGCTGTTGCTTCTGAAGTACTCGATCAAGTCATTGAAGCCGTTCGCAGCGCATCCCATACCGGAAAAATTGGTGATGGCAAAATTTTTGTTTCGTCAATTGAGCAAACCATTCGTATCCGAACCTCTGAAACCGGAAAAGAAGCTTTATAGGCTGCTTTATATAGGAGAATTTACCCGTGGAAAACAACGTCTATCATTTACAATATGCACTTGATACCTTTTACTTTTTAATGTGCGGCGCACTGGTTATGTGGATGGCAGCCGGCTTCTCAATGCTGGAAGCCGGTCTGGTCAGAACCAAAAATACTGCAGAGATCCTGACCAAGAATGTCGCCCTGTATGCAATTTCATGTATTATGTACCTGATTGTCGGCTATGACATTATGTGGGGCGGTGGAGTTTTTCTAAACAATATCGTAGCAGATGGTATTGACGCAGCTATCGGTCTTTCAGGCGATGATTTCACAAATGCATTAACTGCAGGAGTTATTAAAGAATCAACTAAGGCTGGTTTTGACGGCGATGCTGTCTATTCAAATGCCTCTGATTTCTTCTTCCAGGTTGTCTTCGTTGCCACCGCCATGTCCATTGTTTCCGGTGCCGTAGCTGAACGTATGAAATTATGGTCATTCCTGCTATTTGCAGTTGTTATGACCGCCTTTATCTACCCAGTGGAAGGTGCCTGGACCTGGAATGGCGCGGATGTTTTCGGTTTGTATAACCTGGGCGATTTAGGTTTTTCAGACTTTGCCGGATCCGGCATTGTGCATATGGCTGGCGCATCTGCTGCGCTGGCTGGTGTGTTATTACTGGGCGCCCGTAGAGGAAAATACGGTAAAAATGGTGAAATCAAGGCCATTCCAGGTGCAAATCTGCCTTTAGCAACCTTAGGCACATTCATTCTGTGGATGGGCTGGTTTGGATTTAACGGTGGTTCAGTATTAAAACTGGGTGATATCGGCAGTGCCAATTCAGTGGCTATGGTCTTTCTGAACACCAATGCTGCCGCTGCTGGCGGTGCTATAGCAGCCCTGATTGTTGCCCGCCTTCTGTATGGCAAGGCGGATTTAACCATGCTGTTAAACGGAGCTTTGGCCGGCCTGGTTGCCATTACTGCTGAACCTTCCACACCAACACCTCTATTTGCCACTTTATTTGGCGCCATGGGCGGTGTACTGGTGGTCTTCAGCATCCTGACTCTGGACAAACTGAGAATTGATGACCCGGTTGGTGCGATTTCTGTGCACGGTGTGGTGGGCTTCCTGGGCCTGATGCTGGTTCCTATAACCAACGGTGATGCCAGCTTCTCTGGTCAGTTAATCGGTGCGGCTACTATCTTTGCCTGGGTTTTCTCTACCAGTCTGGCTGTCTGGTTCGTTATCAAGATCATTATGGGCATTCGAGTGAGCGAAGAAGATGAATACCAGGGTGTTGATATCTCTGAGTGTGGTCTGGAAGCTTATCCTGAGTTTACTAACGATTAAGATGCTTATGAACTCTCAGCTCACTTAAAAAAGCGCCCTTCGGGGCGTTTTTTTTGGCCCGAAATACCTGAGTAATGTCTGTCAGTCATTTATAAATATAGACATAGTACACAAAAATAAGCGATTTAAAGCATTAGCTGTAAAATTTTTTACGTTTTAACTTTATCTTAGCTAAAAACGTCTATAATGAGAAAATAAAAAATGTTTTTTTAGTCACTTAATAATGTGCAAATATACCTGTATGAGCTGATTTTAGATTAAACAAAAGTCTTCCAAGGAGTCACAATGAAACCTCTTAGTGGTTTGATAAGCAGCCTGGCCATTTTAACACTGTTTAGCTTTAGTATGACAAAGTCTGTATTTGCAGAAAAAACAACAGAAATCTATAAATGGACTGATGAAGAGGGTCGCGTTCATTATGCCGCCAGACCCGGCGACGATTCTGCCGAAAAAATGCATCTGGGAAGTCGGATCTTCCATAAACAAAAAAAAGTGGAAGATAATACTGAAGCAACAGATAAACAGGATGAGGAACGGGCAAAGCTCTGTCAGGATTCAAAAGACACCGTTGCAAAATACAAAAGGGCGCCATTCCTGTATCGATATGATGAGCAACGCAAACAAAAAGTACGTCTGACCGAACAAGAATCAAAAGAAGCTTTTTTGCAGGCAGAAAAAGACGTCAGTTACTGGTGTAAGCCGCCACAGCAATCAGCTGAATCTGAAGAAGAAAACTAAGCAACTTCCTGCAACGCCAGTAAAGTGATATGCTATCCGCTAAACTGGCGTCAGACATTAAGTTCTGTACCTGAAATCCCTGATTATTTACTTATCGGTGAACTATTTATCAGAAAACGGTCTTATACCTGATTATAATTTAACAATAAGCAGCCTATCCTCCCTTAACTAATATTGAGTACATTCTATGTATAAACATCTTACACAATACCGGTTCGCAATTTCCAGACCACTTCTGGTCGGAAGCAGCATTTTACTGTCCAGCTTATTACTCAACGCCTGCACTACAGTTGACCCCTACACCAGAGAAGAAAAAACCAGTAATGTGGTTAAAGGCACAGCCATTGGTGCACTCAGTGGTGCAGCACTGGGTGTTATTATTGGAGATAATAGAAAATCAGCCCTGATTGGTGCCGGTGTTGGTGCCCTGGCCGGTGGTGGCATTGGCTACTATATGGATACCCAGGAAGCTCAGTTGCGTCAGGAGCTGGAAGCAACGGGTGTGAGCGTGACCCGGCAGGGTGATTCCATTATTCTTAATATGCCTGGCAATATTACCTTTAAGACTGACTCCAGCGATATTTCAGCCGATTTTTACCGTGTTTTGAATTCCGTGGCCAAAGTCTTTAATAAATATGAAAAAACCTATGTAGACATCTATGGACACACCGACAGTGTTGGCGAATCTGCTTACAATATGGGCTTATCACAACGCAGAGCCGATTCCGTTTCCCGGTATTTACAGACTCGCGGTGTATTGGCGCAAAGGATTCTGACTCGCGGTGTGGGTGAAGACCATCCCATTGCCTCAAATGATACCGCTCAGGGCCGTTCACAGAATCGCCGGGTTGAAATTAAGCTGACGCCTATCACCCAGTGATGCGAATCAGGAGCTACATTTGAACAGCGCAATTATTATTGCAAAGGTAAGAGAGAACAGCTTATCTTTGCAGCAATAATTTAATTGGCATCTGGCGCGTAAAAAACAGAATTACCCCTTCAGTTTCTGTACAAAGGTATTAATATTCTGTGCCTTTAACTGCTCTTTGATTCGATTGATCTTTTGACTGTCTGTACTCGGCCCGACACGTACCCGATACATCTTCTGACCCTTAATATGAATGACCTGAATATTTGATTCAACACCCAGGAATGCTATCTGCGCTTTCATAGCGTCTGCTTTGGACAACTCCCTGAAGGCCCCCACCTGTAACTGATAAAGCGACATAGATTGAGCAGCGGAAACTTTTTCCTTAACTTTATTGGTGCCTGTTACCTGCTGATTCTTTGTTAGCTGAGAGTTAGAAACCTGTTTAGTCTGATTTGGCGTGACGGCTTTCCTTGAGGTCCGCTCTTCATCTAAATCAATAGCCTCAACTTTACGATCTGGCAGTACCGTATAAAAATCGAATTGATGTTTCGGGGGCAGTGATTTTTTCGTGTTTTTTGCTGTTGATTGTTTGTTTGCCCCCTGTTGAGAAGCCGTATTTTGCTGCCCCTCCTGGTTAGGAATTTTATCCAGATACCACAGAAAAGCCACAAACAGCCCCAGCAGCCCCATCACTATCCAGGTCAGGCCGGAAGAATTTTGTTCCGTATTTCGGGTAGCACCCGTTTTTCTCTTGCTGCGCTTTTTTTTAGCAGGCATTCTTATCACCTTTTCCGGCTAATAACATCCCTTCTACATCTCTTGAGGTGCTGAAACACCCAATAGGCGCAGGCCATTTTTTAGTACCTGACGTGTTGCCTCAATCAGCACCAGACGAGCATTACGCAAACTTTCGTCATCCACCAGAAACTGATGTGCGTTATAGTAGGTGTGCAGGGCATGGGCCAGTTCACGAAGGTAGTGAGCAATCAGGTGTGGCTCATACTGGCTGGCTGCCGCATCAACAACTTCGGGAAATTTTGCCAGCTGTTGCAAAATATCACTTTCATGATTTTCCACCAATAAGGCTAAACCCGCCAATCCGCTGGCCTGATCATAAGTCATCTTCTTTTCACCCATCTGCCTGAAGACACTGCAAATACGGGCGTGGGCATATTGTATGTAATAGACCGGATTTTCAGAGCTTTTTGACTTGGCCAGATCCAGATCAAAATCAAGATGCTGTTCACACTTGCGCATCACATAAAAGAAGCGCGCAGCATCTGATCCCACTTCGTCGCGCAACTCCCTTAGCGTCACAAACGAGCCGCTGCGAGTGGACATGGGTACTTTTTCACCGGCCCGATAAAGATTGGCAAACTGTACCAGCAAAACATCCAGCGCATCGGCATTATGCCCCAGTGCCGTTAATGCAGCCTTTACTCTGGGTACATAGCCATGGTGATCAGCTCCCCAGACATCTATAACCTTGTTATAACCCCGATCCAGCTTATCCATGTGATAGGCAATGTCGGAAGCAAAGTACGTCGTCTGACCATTATCACGCTGAACCACCCGATCCTTGTCATCGCCAAAATCTGTAGAGCGAAACCATAACGCCCCCAGATCTTCATAAACACGTTCATTTTCCCGCAAACGCTCAATGCCCTTATTGACTAGCCCTTTATCCATCAGCGAGCGTTCGGAATACCATTCATCATAGTGCACATCAAATTCGGCCAGATCCTCACGGATATCATCCAGAATAGAGTTCAATGCCAATTCAAACACATAACGATAACGATTATCACCCAACAGGGTTTTAGCTTTCTGGATCAGGGCATCAATATAGGCTTCCTTATCACCGCCGTCAGGCTCATCCGCAGGTAATCCTGTCATGAGCTCTTGTGCTGTCACTGCATAGGCATCGCCATGCTCGCTGGTTATTTCAGCCACAATATCCAGGATATAACCACCCTGATAACCATTGGCTGGAAAAACGATGCCTGCTGTATGCTGCTCAAGATAACGCAGCCAGACTGATGTGGCCAGAATATCCAT
>CBDTVA010000003.1:0-25256 GCA_965363935.1 uncultured Gammaproteobacteria bacterium
CATCCCAACCCAGCAGGGATTTGTCTATCTGGCTGTCATCAAGGACTTTTTTGATTGGACGCTACGGTGGTGAGGAATTTGGCATTATTATGCCTGATACGCAAGTAAAAACAGCTTATCAGATTATCAACGAGCTACGTAAAAACTTTTCCCGGTTGACCTATCAGTGTGATGAGCGGGCCTTTTCATGCAATTTTAGTGCAGGTATTGCCTGCGCAACAGCATTCGGCCAGGAAAAACGTTTAATTGAGGCTGCTGATGAAGCCCTCTACCAGGCCAAGGATAAAGGTCGTAATCTGGTTATTGTGCATAAGGAATGTCAATAATGGCACATCGAATCCCACTTCAGTTCAACTGGATCATCCAGTTGAGCGTGTTTTTTGCCGGACTGGTGTTAAGTTATCTGGGTTATTACGTTGCACTTAGTTTGGAAAGCCATACAGTGCAGGTGGAGCAACAACGTATCACAACCCGGGTCAAAGATGCTCTGGACAAAGAGCTGGAAAACAGTCTGGGAATTCTGTCGAGCATCCGTGGCCTTTTTCTGGCTTCTAACGATGTCAGCAGAGATGAATTTTTTCTGTTTACCGAGTCTAAACTGAAGGCTCACCATTCAATCAAGGCCCTGGAGTGGATTCCTCAAATTACTGAAGTCCAACGTGAAGAATATCGACAACAAGCGGTCCGGGATGGACTGGCGGATTTTGACATTAGGGAACGTGATCCTGAAGGTAAACTAATCCCAGCGCAACAACGGGATGAATACTTTCCGGTTTATTATGTTGAACCGCTAAAAGGAAATGAAGCGGCAGTGGGGTTTGATCTGGCATCCAGTCAAAAACGCCTGGTCAGTCTACAGCAGGCGCGGCTTACTCAGCAGCCCCAGGTCACTGCCAGTATTTCCCTGGTACAGGAGAGCGAAGATCAAAAAGGTTTTCTGGTTTTTCAACCGATTTTCATGCCGGCAGCCCGTAGCACAGATCAAGATGAAGTTATATTTAATGGTTTCGCGCTGGGTGTTTTCAGGATGGGTGATCTGTTTGAATCTGCAATAACACCTATCCAGAAGCTACTGGAACCATTACTGATTGAGTTAACAGATATAACGGATAAGCATAATACTGATCTATTACACAGAAAAGACGTATTAACTGATACTAAACTTCTTACTGATTCAGCTTGGCGTGTCAATCAGGACATTCAATTTGCTAACCGAACCTGGAAATTATCTACTCATGCGACCCAGGCATTCATTAAACAATATTCTGATATAACACACTGGATGGTTCTAGCCGCCGGTATCATCCTGACCTTATTAATTACTGGATTCTTACACATACTCATGCGCAGAGAATCAGAAATCAGGCAATTGGTGGCACAAAGGACAAAAGCGCTTCATGCCAGTGAAAAAATGAGTCGTCTGATCCTGGAAGCTGCCGTAGATGCAGTGATCACAATCAATGATAAGGGGATAGTCAGTCTGTTCAATCCTGCAGCCGAAAGGATATTTGGTTATAGCAGTGAGGAAGTCACAGGTCAGAATGTCAAAATGCTTATGCCGGATCCTTATCACTCAGAGCATGATGGTTACCTGTCACACTATCTGCGCACAGGTGAAAGACGCATCATAGGCTTTGCGCGCGAAGTTACCGGACAGCGTAAGGATGGCTGCCATTTTCCTATCCACCTGTCAGTAGGCGAGGCTCAGGTCAATGGCCGGACGCTCTTTGTCGGAACCATCACAGACCTGACAAAAATAAAGAAAAATGAACAGGCGATGCGTGAATTTAATGAGCGTCTTGACCTGGCAACCAGGGCCGGGGGTATCGGTGTATGGGATTTGAATATTAGCAATGGTGAATTAAATTGGGATGCTCAAATGTTTCGGCTTTACGGTGTGACTCAGGAACAATTTCAAGGGGCATTCGAAGCCTGGCATAATGCATTGCATCCAGATGATCTGAAGCGAGCGAAGGCTGAACTTCAGGCAGCCATCCAGGGCGGTAAAACCTTTGATACCGAATTTCGTATTATTTGGCCCGATGGCCAGGAGCGGTATATCAAGGCTTCTGCCGTGGTCGTATTTGATGATAAAAACCAGGGGCAACGGATGATAGGGGTTAATCTGGATATTACTGAAAGCAAGCGTTTAGAAGAGACAATGCGCCAGGCTAAGCTGGCTGCGGAAAAAGCTAATCAACAGAAATCAGCTTTTCTGAATGTGATGAGTCATGAATTGCGCACGCCTTTAACGGTGATCCTTGGTTACCTGCCGTTACTGAAAAATCCGCAACAGAAACTATCCATTGAAGCCATTGCACAGATTGCCGAAGATATGGATATTTCCGGACATCATCTAATGGAATTGATCAATGATCTGCTGGATATTTCCAAGATTGAAGCAGGTCAAATGACGCTCTTTCGTGAAGAAGCCCGGAGTGAAGCGCTGATCAATGAAATGGTGCGTAAATTTGATAATCAGGCGCAGCAGAAAGATATACAATTGCTGAGTGACGTCCAGGATTTCAGCTTTAATGTGGACACTCGCCGCCTGCGGCAAATTCTTATCAACCTGATTGGCAATGCCTTGAAATTTACACAGCAGGGCAATATCACAATCTCCGCCAGTCGAACTAATAACGATGTAACTTTTAGTGTGGCAGACACGGGGATCGGTATACCAGCAGCGGAATTGCCTTTTGTTTTTGATACCTTTCGTCAGGTAGATGATTCATCAACTCGCAATACCAATGGCTCCGGGTTGGGTCTGGCTATTACCAGGCGCCTGGTTGAATTGCATGGTGGTACTATAAATATAGAAAGCAAACCTGGCACTGGCACTGTTTTTACATTTACAATAAATCAAGGAAAAGTAGATGGCTAAGATTTTACTGGCGGAAGATGAAGAATTCATCAGCCGTATGATCAATTTACGACTCACCCTGAAGGGACATGAAGTCGACCATGCTAAAAATGGCCAGGAAGCAGTGGATAAGGCTTTAACTGGAAAATATGATCTGATCCTGATGGATATGCATATGCCGGTAATGGATGGCCATGAGGCTACTCATACCTTACGTGAGAAAGGATACCAGGGCCTGATAGTGGCAGTTACTGCATCGGTCATGAGTGCCGACAGTGAGAAGGCCATCAAGTCAGGTTGTGACGAATACATAGCAAAGCCTATCGGTGCTGATTTCGAGGAACGCCTGGAGTCTCTACTGAGTCAAAAATGATCTGTATCTTATAAAACTCAATCAGTCAACTCTGCAAAGGTTGCAGTAAAGGCCGCAATGGCCTGGTCCAAATCCTCTCTGGTATGCGCTGCTGAAATCTGGGTGCGGATCCTGGCCTTGCCTTTTGGTACTACCGGGAAGAAAAAGCCGATTGCATAAATACCATGAGCCAGTAACTTTTGTGACATCTTCTGCGCCAATACGGCATCACCCAGCATTACCGGCACTATGGGATGGTTACCCGGTGCAATATCAAACCCGGCCTGTTTCATTCCACGTCGAAAATAACGGGTATTTTCTTCCAGTCTGTCGCGCAGTTCGGTGGAAGCCGAAAGTAGCTCCAGAACCTTGATGCTGGCAGCACAAATAGCCGGAGCCAGAGTGTTTGAGAAAAGGTAGGGGCGTGAACGCTGGCGCAGCAGTTCAATGATCTCTTTTCGCCCTGAGGTGTAACCACCGGAAGCTCCACCCAGTGCTTTACCAAAAGTTCCGGTAATGATATCAACCCGGTCCATTACGCCATGATATTCATGTACGCCACGGCCATTTTTACCCATAAATCCTACTGCGTGACAGTCATCATGATGAACCATGGCATCGTATTTATCCGCCAGAGCACAGATTTTATCCAGTTGTGCTATCGTACCATCCATGGAAAACACGCCATCTGTGGTAATCAAGATTCTTCGGGCACCGGCTTGTCTGGCTTCTTTGAGTTTTGCTTCAAGGTCGACCATGTCATTATTCTTATAGCGATAACGTGCCGCTTTGCACAAACGTACCCCGTCAATTATTGATGCATGATTCAATTCATCGGATATAACCGCATCTTCTTTGCTCAAAATCGTTTCAAACAGTCCGGTATTGGCATCAAAACAGGCAGCATACAGAATTGTGTCTTCCATGCTCAGAAAATCAGTCACCCGCTGTTCAAGAGTTTTATGGATAGTCTGGGTACCACAGATAAAACGTACCGAAGAAAGTCCGAATCCCCATTGTTCATAGCTGTCTTTGGCCGCTTGAATGACTTCGGGATTGTTGGCTAAACCGAGGTAATTATTAGCGCACATATTGACCACTTCACTGCCATCAGCCAGAGTAATGTTGTGGTTCTGCTGCGAGGCTAAAACACGTTCGTTTTTCCATAAACCGGCAGCCTTAATTGCAGCCAGGTCATTAGCCAGACCTTCTTTTGCACTTTTATAACTCATTCTATTATCCTGTAGTTTAACACTGGTTTGACTCTGGTTTAGCTCTGCTAAGCATTGTTATGCGTCGTTCCAGCTAAGCACAACCTTACCTGACTGGCCTGAGCGCATTACATCAAAACCTTTCTGGAAGTCGCTATAATGGAACCGGTGAGTAATAATTTTCTCCAGAGGAATTCCACTTTGTACCATCATGGTTCCCTTGTACCAGGTTTCAAAAATTTCACGGCCATAGATGCCTTTGATAAACAGCCCCTTGAAAACCACCTGATCCCAATCAATGCCTGTCCCTTCAGGCATAATGGCCAACATGGCAATTTTACCACCGTTGATCATATTGCCCAGCATATCCCTGAAGGCCTGTGGTGAACCAGACATTTCCATACCCACATCAAAGCCTTCAAGTATACCCAGGCTACGCATAAATTCCCTGGAAATGGGATCATCATTGACGTTCAGGGGAATGGCTTTGGGTACAATCTGTTTCACCAAATCCAGTCGGTACTGGTTCAGATCGGTAATAACAATATTACGCGCACCACAATGTGCGGCCACCATAGCCGCCATAATACCAATGGGTCCGGCACCCGTGATCAGCACATCTTCTCCAACCATATTAAATGAAAGTGCCGTATGGACTGCATTTCCATAAGGATCAAAACAGGCCAGTACTTCAGTAGAAATTTTGCTATTGGGCCGGAAGACATTCTTAGCCGGAATGGCCAGGTACTCAGCAAAACAACCGGTGCGATTGACACCAATACCAACGGTATTCGGGCACAGATGGCGTCTGCCTGCCAGGCAGTTTCGACAGCGTTCACAGACAATATGTCCCTCGCCTGAGACGATATCACCAATATTCAATCCGCTGACATTAGCCCCCATTTCAACAATCTCACCCGCAAATTCATGACCAATGGTCATAGGCACGGGAATGGTTTTCTGCGCCCAGGCATCCCAGTTATAAATATGTACATCTGTGCCGCAAATCGCAGTTTTATGGAGTTTTACCAGCACATCATTATTATCTACCTCAGGGATTGGTACTTCATCCAGCCACAAGCCTTCTTTTGCATATTTTTTTACTAATGCTTTCATTGTTTTCATAACAATTTCCTTGTTGCAGAAGATTAATTTTTGCGGATGCCCTAACTATAATCTGTTCAAAATTTTTTTACAAAACGTTTTTTAAACGTTGTCAGGTATTCAGTATAGTGATAGTGTTTGTAAGCTTCATTATAAAGACAATCATAAACAACAGGAATCCGCTTGATCAATATTTATCCCGCTAACAGACTGGAAAATCTGGTGATTTTGCTGGAAAGGGTGATGCAGACCGGTGCCAACGCCAATGTGCTGGATGAAGAAATTATTCTTGTACAAAGCAAGGGCATGCAGCATTGGCTGAATCTGAAACTGGCCGAAAACCGCGGTATCAGCATGAATCTGGCTTTTAGCCTGCCGATGCAGTTCTTCTGGAATCAGATCAGAGCTATTCTGGGTAAAGAGGCGGTGCCTGAGCAATCCACTTATACCCGGGAAGTGTTAAGCTGGCGAATTCACGCTCTTCTGGCCAACGATGCCATTATTGATAACCCCCTGTGCCGGGAAGCGACCCATTACTGGCTTGGAAAGCACCATAAACAGCGGGTTCAGAGCAGTGGTGATGAAGACAAGCGCTATCAACTGGCCTGCCAGGTAGCGGATTTATTTGAACAATACCTGATATTTCGACCGGACTGGCTTCTGGACTGGGAAAATGGACAGGCGACACACTGGCAGGCTTTGCTCTGGCAATTTCTGGTTGCTCAGGAACCGCAGCATCCTATTGCCTTACTCAAGCAGGCTATGGCCAGTCTGGAACAGAACAAATGTCGCTTATCAGAGCGTATCAGTCTGTTTGGCATTAACACCTTACCGCCGCTATGGCTGGAATTTTTAAGTGCACTGGGCAATCAGACACAGGTGCATTTCTTCCACCTGAATCCCTGTGTGGAATACTGGGGCGATTTGAAAACTGATAAGGCCTATGCCAGGGAACAGTTTTATCAATGGCTTAATAGCAGTGAGACTATCCTGTCAGATCAACCGGAATCGGCTAATCCTCTATTATCAAACCTGGGCTCTCAGGGAAAAGATTGTTTGTATCTTTTGCAGGAACTGTCCAGTATTGAAATCCCTGTTTATGAATCCCCGGATGATTTATTCCCCGACTCTGTTAAAACAACCACAGTTTTACAAAATATTCAGAGCGATATTCTTAATCTTCGGGATATTCGTGAAACACCTCAAAAGCACATTGATGACAGCATTGTCATTGCCTCGGCTCATAGCGCTCTGCGCGAAATCCAGGCTCTGCATGACTGGTTGTTGCATCAGATCAACAGCGATGCAAGCCTGACGCCCAAAGATATTCTGGTAATGTGCCCTAATGTGGAAAACTATGCGCCTTATGTTGAAGCCGTGTTTGCTCATGGCTGGAATGACTGGAGTGAGCGTGTCCCGCCATTGCCCTGTTCTATTGCGGATCGAACCTTAAAAGATTCAGAACCCCTGGTGCAGGTATTTATTGACTTGCTGGACCTGCCGGACAGCCGTTTTCAGGTTAGCCAGATTATGGGCTATTTGCGCTTACCGGCAGTGCAAAAAAAGTTTGCTTTTTCACAAGATGACCTGCTCCTGCTGGAACGTTGGGTGAATCATGCCGCTATCCACTGGGGACTGGATGCGGTTCATAAACAACAGATCCTGGCAGTCGAAAAAAGTAATGACAAATTCAGCTGGCAGCAGGGACTCAATCGCCTGTTGCTGGGTTTCGCGCAAAGTGATCAGTGCGCATTGTATCAGGATCAACTGCTGTTACCCGATGTAGAAGGAGATGAAGCCCTGCTCCTGGGACGTTATTTTGAATTGCTGGAACAATTGCAATTTTATGCCGTGGAGCTACAGACCCCGCGCAGCCCTGAAGACTGGCAGCAGTTTTTACTACAGGCCAAAGATAACCTGTTTAGTCCATTAACTGTCGATAACAATGCCCAGCAGATCATTGCTCAGGCAATTGATGATCTCGGTGAATATACCAGCCAGGCACATTATGAGCAGGCTATACCTCTGGCTGTAATACGTGACTTTTTGCTGGCACATTTTAATCAACCGGAACCGGGAAGACAATTTATGGCCGGGCAGGTCACATTCTGTTCTATGGTACCCATGCGCAGTGTGCCATTTCGAATGATTGCGGTGCTGGGACTCAATGATGGAGAATTTCCCCGCCAGCGTCAGCCTATGGGATTTGACTTAATGGCGACAGAGCCGCCGCGCAAGGGCGATCGTTCCCGGCGAGGGGATGATCGCTATCTGTTTCTGGAAGCCCTGATCTCGTGTCGCGATAAATTGTATCTCAGTTACCAGGGACATGATATAAAAACCAATAATAGCCGTGAACCTTCACTGGTGCTGCAGGAACTAATGGATTATCTGGAACAGGGCTATGGCTGGCAATTGAGCGATGACGAAAGACAACAACTCTTTAAAATACCCCTGCAGGCCTTTAGTAGAGACAATTATCGGGGGTTAATGAAAAGTTTTAATCCTCATTGGTTAAAACTAAGTAAGCCGGGGGAGCCTCGAAACAATTTACCCAAAGTGGCGCCTTTTTCGATGTCAGACGGCGATGCAATAAGCATCACTGCTGAACAACTGGTGCAGTTTTTTGACAATCCCTGCAGGCAATTTGCCCAGACAAGACTGGGCTTGTATTTTGATAATGGTCAGGATTTCCTTCCCGAAGACAGTGAACCCTTTGTCAGCAATCACCTGGATCGCTATCAGATTCAGGATGCAATAATTAAAACCGCACTGGCCGATAATACTGATAAACAGGCTATAGACGATCTGGTGCGCTGTTTTAGTCTGAGCGGAAAATTACCTGACACACCTGGTAGCGAGAATGATTTATTACAATGGCAGGAACAGGCCAGTGATTTTGCTGAGTATATTCATAACAAGATACACAACAGCAGTCAAAATCAGGAAATGACTCAATCAAACGGTCAAATAGTGAATAAAACGGTGCAAATAATCATAGACGATGTTCATCTGGAGGCTGAGTTACCCTGGCTGGATGACAGTTTACTCTTCTGGCGCCTGGCTACCCCAAAAGGAAAGGATGATATTCGTTTATGGATACATCATCTGATTGCCCAGGTCATTACTGAAACAAACATTACTGAAACAAACAGCACCGAAACGGGTAATAAAACAGTATTTACGCATGGTTTTTTTCGCGGTGAAAAAGACGAACCCGTATTGACTGTCCAGTTTGAACCCTTAACTTCAGCACGAGAATTATTAGCAGAGCTAGTGCATTGCTGGAAAGAGGGTATGCAGCAACCACTATTACTGCATGCATCATTGGGACAGAAACACTGCGCCGGGAAAGCATTGGATGAACCCGGGTTTTATACTTTCTGGCAAGATGATTTTCAAACTCAGGGTTTAGGCAGTGATCCCTATGTACACTGGTTCTGGGCAGGGGACAAGCAGGAAATACCGCAATGGCAGGGTGACTGGCAGGAACGTATTGAGAAGATTTATCAACCTTTATACGCACATCGGCAGGAGAAACCATTGTATGGATAAGAATGTGACTGTTACTGCTCTTGATCCAGATTCAAATGTTCTGCAGCCTGAATCTTTACCCTTAACGGGACGGCACTTAATAGAAGCCAGTGCCGGTACTGGTAAAACATTTAATATAACCCGTATTTACTTGCGTCTGTTACTGGAACGCAAACTGGATGTGAAAAACATTCTGGTCATGACTTTTACCCGGGCAGCTACTGAAGAATTACGTGGACGCATTGCCCGGGAAATCCGCAATGCCCTGAATAACTGGGGACAGTTTGATCCAGAGGACAGCTATTTTGCTGCGTTGACCAGGCAATTTTCCCTGCAGGATGTTTATCCTGCATTACACAATGCGCTATTGCATCTGGATGAAGCTGCCATTTTTACTATTCACAGTTTTTGTAAGCGAGTTCTATCGCAGCAGGCATTTAGCAGTGGTGTTGCCTTTAATGTACAGATGGAAGCCGATACTGCTGATATTGAACTGGAAGCTGTTCGGGACTGGTATCGTAGATTAACCCGGCAGGCCGACAAATATGAATTGCTGGTGCAAAATTGGCCAGCACCAGAAAACTTTCGTCAGGCATTTCGTGATGTGCTGTCATCAACGACACCGGTTCAGATAAAAAGTCCTGAAGTGATTCTGGAAAATTTTCTAAATCACAAAGCATTCTGTCGACAACATATGCTGGATAATCAATCTCTGGTCTTTGCTGCACTTATTGACACTCATAAACAACAGGAAACCCGGACTGAGGAATGGGAGATTTTACAAAAATGGTTGGATCAATCAGATATTGAGCCTATGCCAAAAGCAGCAGGCAATGTTTTTGATGGTCGCCGTTATGGCAGGGATGCTGATAAAAAACAGCGCCTGACTGAATCGTTTGCTCCTTTAAAACAGTTAAAAGAGGATGTAGGTGCTATTGAACAAAGGCTTCAAAATGCTCGAAGTTATCAGCTGGCTGCCCTGGGTATTGATGCCATAAGAAGCAAAATTATTCAGGCTAAACAACGTGCCCGGGTCATGAATTATGATGATTTAATCAACCAGCTGGCTGCTAGTTTAACCAGCACACCTGCCCGGGAAGACCCCTTATCAACACCATTGTCTGAGCTGATCCGCGGCCAATACCCGGTGGCACTGGTCGATGAGTTTCAGGACACTGATCCACAACAATATGCCATTTTAAAGGCTATTTATCAAAGCTCTTGTACCTCTGAAGGCTTTTTTCCCGCTGAAGGCTCTTATTCCGCTGAAGGCTCTCAACCTGCTCTCTATATGATAGGTGATCCAAAACAGGCAATTTATGCGTTTCGCAGTGGTGATGTGTTCACTTATCTCTCGGCCAGAGCAGATGCACAATACCAATGGGTCATGGACACTAACTGGCGTTCCTCAAGCAATATGATCAATGCCTATAACCGCTTATTTTCTGGTGCGCCGCTAAACGAAAAAGCACAAAATGTTTTTGGCTTTGATATTCATTACGCTCCGGTCAGGTCAGCAGGTCAGGCAGACAGCAAACCTCTGTTCAGTAACAGGAAAGAAATGAACACTGCCGCACTGCAATTAATCTATTTTCCTTTCAACGAAACGTATCGTTCCGGGAGAGGCAAAAAAGAGCTAATGAACCAGGACTTTTGTGCCGTGATTGCCAGCTGGTGCAGCAGTGAAATCCACACTTTGCTGACAGAGAATTTTTGTATCGGTGAGAATGCCCTGCAGGAACAGGATATTGCTGTTTTGGTCAGGGATAAAAGAGAAGCAGCTTATATTCAGGATGCTTTGCGTGTTGCAGGCTACCCCTCTGTGTATCTGAGCAGCCATGACAATGTTTTCCTTAGTGACGAAGCCATGGAGCTGGAACTGGCATTGCGCAGTGTTCTGGAATTGGAAAACGACCGGGCACTGGTGGCAGGACTTTCAACCCGCTTTTTTGGCTGTGATACCGGGCAACTGTTTGTCCTGCAGGAAAATGAAGAGCAATGGGAAATTTACCGGGAACGTGTCTTTGATTTGCGGGAAACCTGGTTTAAACGCGGCTTTATGGCCATGGCACTGAAACTTCTGCATCAGAATTTTATTCCGCAACCTCAGCATCATGAACGTTCCCTGACCAATGCCATACAATTACTGGAGCTATTACAACAGGCCAGTCAGCGTCACAGACAGCCTGAGCAATTACTCAACTGGTTCCGTGAGCAGGTTGCAGCACAGGGTGTGGCCTCAGAAGCAGAATTACGCCTGGAAAGTGATGCTAATCTGATCCGTATCAGTACCCAGCATGGCTCTAAGGGACTGGAATATCCAGTAGTGTTTATTCCCTTTGCGACACGCTATAAAGATCCAGCTAAATTTGGCAGCAAGAACATTGATTTATTCAAATATCATGAGCGTGATACCCGACAATTAAACTACTTTATCGGACAGGATATTACAATCACTGAACTTTATCGTGAAGAAGCCTGGGCAGAGACGGTACGTCTTTTATATGTCGCTGTTACCCGTGCAGAACATCGTTGTTATCTGTGTGCCACAGCATTTGCCAATTATCATCAATCACCCCTGGGACAAACTCTGAAATTGACCGATGCTGATGATCTATATCAGGGGCTGAAGTCACTGATTGAAACAGATGCTCAAGGTATTTCTTTACAGCAGATTGATGAGCTTGATTTTTCGCTTAAGCGGCGTGTTATGTCAGTTGACGAAAAACACTTCACACCGGCCAGCTTCACTGGACGAATTGAACGTAACTGGTGGCTCAGTTCTTTTTCAGCTCTAACTCGCAACCTTCGTCATGGTGGTATTTCTACCCCCGATCGTGATCAGGATGAGCAGACAGTTAAAACTATGGCAGATGCGCTATCGATGAGTAAGCTCCGTTTCACTTTGAGCAAAGGTGCAGCGACAGGAAATTTACTGCATGATATTCTGGAACACAGTGATTTTTCTCAACCTCATTGGCAGCGTAGCATGGAACGGCCACTGGCGCGTTTTGGTGAAGCATTGGGTACGTCCCAGCAAGCAGAACTGATCACCTGGCTGGAATGCTGTCTTAATACCCGTATGTTAGAAGGACCAAAACTGAATGAACTGAATTGGGCGCATACCTTGCGCGAAACTGAGTTTTACTTTCCAATGCAGCAGGTTAAACCATTTGCTTTAGGACAGTTACTGGTCAGGCATCGAAATCAGCGAAACAATACATTGCCAGGCTCTACTGTTCAACTGCCCGGAAATCAGGCCTTACAGGGTATGATGCATGGTTTTATTGATCTGGTATTCCAGTGGCAGGGCAGCTTTTATATTGTTGATTACAAATCCAGTCATCTGGGGAATCGATTTGAAAACTATGATCCTGTGACCCTGGAAAAAAATATTCGTGATAATTATTACGATCTGCAATACCTGCTGTACAGTTTGGCATTACACCGTTATTTAAAAACCCGATTAGTTGATTATAATCCGGGACAGCATTTTGGCGGTGTTTATTATCTCTATCTAAGAGGAATGATGCCTGGTTCATATAATGGTGTTTTTTATACCTCTGTGAGTCCTGACTTGTTGCAAGAACTGGATGATATGTTCTCCTGTCACAATAAAACAAATAGCAATGATGCGTGTTTGAATACAGCAGGGGTTCATTAGTATGTATAAAACGTTTCAGGAATGTCAAAAAATACTGGATGGCGTACATTCAATTGACTATTTTTTGGCCAGACAATTATATCAGGCTGTCAGCAGAGAAGATAAAAAACAACGGGATGATTTACTCTTTCATTCCATTATGGCCGCCTCTCAGGCACTGAGAAATGGCCATAGCTGTTTAAAACTCGATGATGAAGCAGAGGCATTGTATTGGCATAATCCAGAAGAAAATAAAACAGGTTACCAGTTTCCAGCGTTTGATGAATGGCAGGAGCATTTATCTGCAAGTGCAATCAGCCCCGCTGAAAATCACCCACTGGTTTATGAGCAGAATCGGCTGTATTTACGGCGTTATTGGCATTTTGAGGAACAACTGGGGACTGCTATCCGTTCATTAAAAGAACAATGCAGTCCGTTAGATCTTACGCAGGGACGCCGGGTGATAAAACAGCTGTTTCCACAAGAACATAATTTAGCAACAAATACCGACAAACGCACAGAGCTGGACTGGCAGGAAATTGCCGTGGCCAATGCTCTGGGCCGGCAATTCACCATCATAGCCGGTGGTCCGGGAACGGGAAAAACGTTTACTGTCACCAAACTCCTGGCTGCCTTGCAGATCTTATCCGAAAACAGCTTACGAATCGCTATGGTGGCACCCACCGGAAAAGCATCGCAACGGCTCAATGAATCCATTCAAAAAGCAAAATCCATCTTACAGAAAAAACATCTTGCCTCGGATCAAACCTTGCAGAGTATTCCGGATAAAGCCAGTACTCTGCATCGCTTGTTAGGAGTAAAAGCAGGCAGTCATAATTTTCGCCATAACGAAAACAAACGCCTGCTATTCGATGTAGTACTGGTAGATGAAATTTCCATGATTGATTTACCTCTAATGAGCCGACTTATCCGTGCCGTTGAGCAACATTGTCGAATTATTATGCTTGGCGATGCCGATCAATTGCCCTCGATTGCTGCAGGCAGCGTGCTGGCTGATTTAGCTCCCCGGCAAGCAGCGGGTTATTCTGCTACAAACAGCCAGCAGCTTAGTGAACTGACTGGATTTGATATACCGGTTTCAGCGCAGGGTCATGATTATTTGACCGTATTACAGAAAAGCCACCGTTTTGATGACGGTGGCGAAATCGCTCTGTTAGCCCGTCAGGTTATTGCGGGTGATGCGGAGCGTGGCTGGGATTCACTGAAACAGGGTAAAGAACAGATCCAGCGGGTGCGTTCAGAATCAATGTTGCCCTGGCTTGAACAAATGGCTGAGCAATATTATATGCCACTTTTTGCTGCTAAAGAGGGTGCACAGACATTAACAATTACTCAGGCTTTTGAGCAATTGAATGAGTTTCGCTTTCTTGCAGCCACCCGATTGGGAGAACAGGGTGTCGGTCAGATTAATGACTACATTGAGCAGTATTTACGCAGCAGGGGATTGATCACTAGCCAAAATGAATTTTATCCGGGGCGTCCCATTATGGTCACTGAAAATCATTATCATGTGGGGCTTTATAATGGTGATACGGGTCTGTTATGGGTTAATGAGCGAGGGAAGTTACAGGCAGCTTTTCCTCAGGCCAGGCAGCAGAACAGGCGTGAGTCAGATTCGCCAGACTCTGATTCGATCCGTTGGCTTAGCTTGGGACGCTTACCGGCAGTTGAGACAGTTTATGCTATGACCATTCATAAGACTCAGGGTTCTGAATTTGCCCATGTTGCTTTGATTTTGCCGCAGCAGGATAGCCCTATATTATCGCGGGAATTGCTTTATACTGCTATAACCAGAGCCAGTTGTAAATTGAGTGTTTGGGCTGATAAGTCGATATGGACACTTGGCGTTAGACGCAAGGTTCAGCGCTATTCCGGATTGGGGTGGCGGGTTTTTGGATCTGGCTGATAAGGTGTCAGATAGATATTTCATTAAATATTAATGTGGCAAATATTTGCCCTAAGCAAGCCAAAAGCGTTATCAATCTGGCTGTAACACAGAGGAGAATATTGTGACTGTCTTAACTGACACTGAATCACAATCTCTGGACGTTTTGGTTGTTTGTCCGGAAACAGGTATGGAAAACGTTCTAACGAAAATTCGCAAATGGAGCGCGGAGGAACAATCGTGCCTGAAAAAGTGGCATATCCGTTTTTCTATCAAAAAAAGATTTGACCTTCCTTGCGCATTAGATACTGCCAATAGAAACATTGAACAATCAATACTGGTGCCTAAAAATAGTGGCTAATTGTATTTTTTATTTAAAAGAGAAAAAACATCGGTAAAATTTCTTGTTTTTAATCTTCTTTCCAGAGCATTAACCGGTGCACGTTTCATTAGATTTAAATGATAAGACTTAACCCCTTGATAAAAGCTGTCTTGTTCTAAAAGGATCATAATAGCCTTTACCAGCTCCATAACCTGTTGCTTATCGGATACCTTGCTATCGGGTATTTCCGGCTTTCCCATTGATTCCAGTAATAACAGGAGTTCATCTTGCTCGGGTATTTTATTTTCTTTTAAATCAAGCACGATAGCCGTATATAATTCTGACAAAGCTCCATGCTTACCGCCTCTGAGCAAATTGGCTAGCACATGGGTGTAATTATGTAGATTTTTCTCGTTATCCAATTAAGATCACTCTCTGAACGCGACATTCTTACCGGTTCACCTTGATATTAATAAAGCTGCTATTCATTATATTCAGCAATATGCTCATTTTCAAAGGAATCATTCGCCTTAGTTTACGGATGCACATTAATTAGTATGAGACTTCATTGTAATTTATCTGATATAATATTTGACTAATATAGTCAGTTATAGTGAAATCAACTGCCTTTGCGTGGAATAATTTTCAATGAATTATCTCTTAAAGAAAAATTATGAGTAATGACAAAAAACTATGCCCTTTTTCCAAACCGATTATCGGGAAATGGTGCCGGTGCCAATATGCCACTCTCACTGATCGATGTGCTGGAAAAATGCACTGTCAACATCCGGAAAATCATCTCGAAACCTGTCATCAACTAGTCACTGAACTGGAAAATAACACTCGCTTTATTCTGGGTGTCAGCAATAATGATACTCCTTTGACCCACCAGCAGTATATGAAAATAAAATGCGGCGGCCTGCAAGGCATGCAGCGGGTATTGCATCCAAATTCGCAAGAGCTGCCTTCTGTGATTACAGTCACTGCTGAAATTATTGAACAGCACAAAACACTTGCCGGGTTTCCGTATAACGAAATTGTTCAGGACATCGCTCGATTCAGCCATCGCAAATCATCAAAAAAAAAGATTAGTGAATAATTCTGCTCGTTATAGCACCGGGCAGTTTTCGAAACAACTCTTTAACCTAGAAAAATCAGTTGAACCTATTACAAACGCCCATCTGAAGATAAGTACTTTTACGAACAAGTTCTAACAGTACTAAATGCACTGAATCTTCAAGATATTCCAGAACATTCTAACTTCACCCGTAGAGTGGCTACGAATAAAGCCACAATAACCTGTAATATCTTGAATCTTCAGCACCTTGATCGCTCTCGCTACGGTTCAACTGATTTATTTAGAATAATGACTGGGTAAACAGCATTATTAAAATAGTATAATTTATTGAAAAGCTGAATATTTGCTCTAAAATTAAAAAACTATCGGGAAAGTGAGTTTCACATAGAGTAAGTTTCATGATTTTCTAAATTTATACCTGCAATGGGTATTTTTTATAATTTAATTGTTCATAGTAATTTGAGATAAAAATGCATTCTTTCTTTATCCAGTCAATTCTGATGTTAGTTTTTTTCCAGTTGATGGGTGTTTCGCCAGTCGCCTGGTCAGAAAACTATCCCAGTCAACAAGAGCGCTTTAAGGGTATGGGATCTACTTTTAAAGAGATGAAAAATAAGTCAAAATCAAAACAAGAGAAACAGGACGAGAAAAACAAAAAAATTTCAGTGGATGTTAAACCCAGCAGTTACTTCAAATTTCATACTTTTGTTGTCAATGTAATGGACAGTCGCTCGCATGAAAAGATATTATTTTTAACTGTTGATATCTATTGCGAAATCAACAATCCTGATGATAAAGGCTTAATTAATACTCATAAAGCTCCGATTAAAGATTCTATTATTACACATCTTTCCGGGATCAACAGATCAGAAATTCAAACGCCAAAGCAAAAAAAACAACTTCAGGCTAAGTTGACTCAAAGAGTTTCTGATATTTTACTTAAATTAACTGGAGAAAAAGTGATTAGTGGTTTGTATATTACGCGAATGATTATTAAATAGAAACAGAGTAAAAAAACGTAAAACGTTAAACAGATCATCATCCTGTGTTTAAAATTATGTCATAATCCTTATGTAAGGATGGTTAAACTCCTTACCCGGTTTGGATATAGACGATAATTACTCGAATTCCAGGAGAATAACCAATGAACTATCTACAAAAACTGCTTTCCATACTGCTATCCCTGTCACTTATCATACTGCCTGTTACATCGGCACAGTCCGCTGTGGTTGGCAATGCCGATCTATTTGGCTCGTCTGTCACCACTGTCGACCGAACCTTGTTGATTGAAGCTCTTGATCGAGGTTCAGCCAGGCAGCAATTGGCTGATCTGGGCATCAGCCAGGAGCAGGCGTTGGAACGAATCGCCAGGATGACTGATCAGGAGATCGCCCAATTGAACCAGCAGCTGGCTGAGCTTCCGGCCGGAGGTGACGTTCTCGGTATTGTGGTGCTGATTTTTATCATTTTCATTATCACTGATGTTATCGGTGCGACGGACATATTTCCCTTTATACACTCCGTAAAATAACAGGATGTCTCCCTGTCTTTATAAAGCTTATAAGGCCCGCCTCATGGCGGGCTTTTTCATTGTCCTACTGATAAATGGGTGCTCCAGCCAGCCAAAGCTTCCAGATAGCCTGCTACCTGTAGTGGAGTTGACACAGACACCTTTTTTCCCCCAGGAGGAACATCAATGCGGACCTGCTGCCCTGGCCACAGTGTTAAACTACCGTGATATCAATGTCACACCAGATGAGCTTGTACCTCAGGTTTTTCTACCCGGGCGTAAAGGCAGTCTGCAGATAGAACTCGCTGCAACTTCCCGCCGTTATGGAATGCTCGCCTATCCGTTGTCAACAGAATTGAGTGATTTACTGGCAGAAGTAGCCGCAGGTAATCCAGTGCTGGTGCTACAAAACCTGGCTTTAGACTGGTTGCCTCAATGGCACTATGCGGTGGTAGTTGGCTATAATCTTGAACAAAATGAAGTGATTCTCAGATCGGGTAGACACCGGCGCTGGCTCAGTAAACTGAGCGCCTTCAACAACACATGGAGAAGAGCGGGTAACTGGGCTCTTGTGATCCTGCCGCCGGATGAAATCCCACAGACAGCACAATCGGATACTTTTCTCAAATCAGCCTTTGACCTTGAAGCTAAAGAAAAGCAACAAGAGGCTCTGAGTGCCTATCGTGCAGCAAGTGTTCGATGGCCTGACGAACAACGTACTTGGCTGGCTCTTGGCAACGGTGCTTTCAAACTGAACCGCCTGGATGAAGCCCAAACCGCACTAAAGCAAGCGGTTTATCTGGATCCATCTGACGCCATTGTATTAAACAATCTGGCCTATGTTTATCTGGCCGCAGGTTGTGCTGAACAGGCAAAAACGTCAATAAGGAAAGCTTTGCATCTTAAACCAGAAGACAAAAATCTGCAGGATTCTAAGCAGGAAATTGACAGCAAATCTTCCTTGATTATCAAAGATGGCTGCAGAATAAGTCATTAACCACCCATATGATTTAAAAGAATAGCTCTTCAAGTGATGAGGCTATGGCAAGGGCCTATTTAACAGGGACGTATAATATGAATGAAATTGGTGAATACTTCCAGCTTCACTGTGTGACTGAAAGTCGTGCAGTCAAGAAGTTTGAAAAAACTAATACAATATGCACAATGCAAGACCCGGTACCCATTTGGACTCTATGACCCTCCTGGATGATTATCTGTGACAAACAATAATGCTGATCATTGTCAGTTTTCACCGACCCCTTTAGTCATTGATGATGACTTATTTAATTGATATTTGTCAAGTTTAGTTTTATTAAAGTTAAATGTAGTATTATTCTTATATCATTACCCAATATTTAAACTATATTCAAAACAAATCTGTAAAAGGGCGAACTGTTCTGAAAAGGCAGCAACGCAAAGCTACCAGTCTAAGGATAAAATCTATGACAGTGGGGTTACCAGGTATTACACTCAATATCCGTACCCGCCAATAATATATTTTCCCCCTGAGACAGTTCCTGTGTAGTTTTAATTTATAAATATAGGATGAGCTAAATAGCTCATCCTCATAGGGAGGATCTT
The DNA here is from genome assembly GCA_965363935.1 of uncultured Gammaproteobacteria bacterium. Classification (GTDB taxonomy): domain Bacteria; phylum Pseudomonadota; class Gammaproteobacteria; order GRL18; family GRL18; genus CBDTVA01. Next base: position 19,105 of record CBDTVA010000003.1, read on the forward strand.
TAGAGGTTGAAATGAAGCCAATTTGATAATCAATTAGTTGTTACCATGCAATTATTTATTCAACATCCAGAGTTTTGTCCAGTGCGAAATGAATCTAAATTAAACAGTAGTTTAGGTAACAAGCGTTCATGCTCAAACAATGGGGACGATCATGGACTAGAAGAATTAAGGACAATTGAACAAGTCGCTTTACCGTAGAGTCTGAGACGACAATAGGGTATATCAACAGCGCCCAACACTTAATATCTTTGGAGAACTAAAATGAAAAATCACAAATTAACATCTCGTATAGCTGCTTTGTCGTTATTCCTGCTGTTGATTCCAACCGCAAGCCTGGCCGAACGTTGCAGTAACGTAACTCTAGTCAATGATAGCTCTTCTTCTGGAAACACTCAGCCAAAGCCAAATTTGACCATCAATAATATGGAAAAAATTAATAGGCTTTTGATGATTGCAGATAGGCACATAGATGTAGGAAGGATTGTTGAGCCGGATGGAAGCAGTGCGTTATTTGCTTATGGCGAAGTGTTGAAAATAGATCCGGATAATGCACAAGTAAAACAAGGAATTCAACGAATTGTCGAAATTTTAATAAAACGCACACAAGAGATTTAGAACTGTGGGGATAAGAAGCAGGCCATTTTCTATAGTATTTAAAGCCTTACCACTAAGCCAGTCGCAACTGTGCTAAATAAATCGGAGGTTGCCTAAAAATTCCATACCAGAGGTGTAATAAGTAGGGTAACAAAGCCTACCAACAAAGTCAGCGGAAAGCCAACACGGAAAAAATCGAAAAAACGATAGCCTCCGGCATTAAAAACCATCAGATTGGTTTGATAACCAATGGGCGTAGAAAAGCTGGCTGATGCGGCAACCATAATGATTATTGCAAAAGGCATCATGCTTACCTGCAAAGTGTTTGCTGCCTCCAGAGCTATGGGAAACATTAACACTGCTGCAACATTATTGGTAGCCATGGCTGTAAAGCCGGCAGTCAACAGGAACACCATAGCCAGAGTCAGCCAGGGGACACCATTGGACAGGCTGATCAGGGTTTCAGCTATGGCTGTTGCTGCGCCTGTTTTATGAACTGCCACACCGATTCCAAAAGCCGTGGCTATAACTACTAAAACTTGCCAGTCAGGTGCCAGACGGGCTATCCTGCCATCGATACAGCGTGTGACTATCATCAATCCTGAGGCAAGCATGGCGGCCTTGAGCATACTCAGCCAGCCAAAACTGACGGACAGGATCATTAACAGCACGATGCCCAGGGCGGTCATTGCCCGATCGTGGTTGAGGGGATGAGAATTACCTATTTCACTAATAAGAAAAAAATCGCGTGAGTTATGCTGCTGTTGTACAAAGGACGCTCGACTTTCCAGCAACAGAGTATCGCCGGGACGAAGAATAATATCACCGATTTTCTGATTTAGCCGTTCACCATTGCGGGCCAGAGCAATGATAACGGCATTATAACGGGAACGAAACCTGCCTTCCCGAACCGTCTTGCCGATCACCGGACAGGTATTGGATACCACTGCTTCAATAAAACAACGATCCTGTCGCTCACCATCCAGTTTAAAAATTTGCCCGGTTGCGGGTGTCAAACCACGTATTTTTTGCAGATCGACCACGGAATCAATAATTCCGGCAAATACCAGTCGATCATTACTATAAAGAATTTCCTGAGGGGATACAGCTGGAATGAGTTGTTCTGCCCGTTCTATTTCAATCAGAAAGAGTCCGGGTAATTGACGTAATCCGGCCTGTTCTATGCTCATACCTGCCAGGGGACTATTTTGATCCACTTTCATCTCAACAGTATACTGTCTGACATCATCATAGCGATCCAGTGCCGGGGCTCGTTCAGGCAACAGCCAGCGACTGAAGATAAGCAGGAAAAGCAGCACGACAAGAACAATGGGAGCACCTACCCATAAGAGTTCAAACATCGAAAGTCCGGAATTAATGTTTTGTTCCTGCAACATTCCGTTGACCACCAGATTGGTGCTTGTGCCAATTAATGTACAGGTACCGCCAGCGATACTGGCATAACTTAAAGGGATCATTAATTTGGATAAGGTCAGTTTATGACGTTTAGCCCAGTCCTTCACTGCCGGGATAAAAACAGCCACCACCGGTGTGTTGTTAAGGAAGGCGCTTAAAACGGTAACCGGTAGCATTAATCTGAGCTGTGCGTGAGAAATAGAACGGGGACGCCCCAGCAGAGACTGAACAATCCAGCCGACGGCGCCGGTTTCAGTTAATCCGGCGACAACAATATACAATAAGGCAACAGTCAGCATTCCTTCATTGGCAAAACCGGCCAATGCTTCCTGAGGAGTCAATATTTCGAAAACCAGCAATAAAGTTAAGCCTGCACTCATGACAATGTCGGGTGAAAAACGACTCAACATGAGGGTGACAAAGCAAAACATCACAATAGCGATACTGAACCAGGCATCTAGAGTCATCAACATTTCCTATAGCGAACGGTGTCAATTATGGGCCCATTGTAAAAGAGTCAGTATAATCTTAGCCTCTTTTTATTCCTGTAACATCATTCTTGTTAGACCAGCGGACAAAGCCATTTGCGCCCATATCTATCTTTTTTAAAATAGTATAATATGTTGATTATTTCTTTATTTGTCATAAAATAAAAAATTGATCTGGAAGATGTTGATATAAAAAAGAAAAAATTCCAGGTAATCCAATATTAGATACTTCTGTGATACACAAGAGCAAAATAATAACTGGCTTTTTTAGACAGCTAAAAATTTTTCATCAGCTTTATGTTATTATTTTTATTTTTCTCCTTCTAGGGAACCTGAAACTTGAAACTTTAAACTATAATTAGGTAGTCATAATGATCGAAATTAAATCAAAAGATAGTGGGGATGTTTTATTCAGTGTCGATGCTGATACGCTGATGCATGGGGATTTTCGTGCTGTAAATCTGAGCGGAGCAGATTTGAACGGAGCTGATTTAAGACATGCAGATTTCTCAATGGCTGATTTGTCCGAAGCTGATCTCAGTAATGCACAATTACAATTTTCCAATTTTGCAAATGCAAAAATGACCGATGTGAATTTATTGGGTGCTGATCTTAGCCGGGCTGTTTTTAGTACCGGAAGAGCTTCTGGTGCAGCCACTATGAGTCATGCCAATTTAAGGCAGGCTGTCCTGCTCGGCTCGGATTTGGATTTCGTGAATTTACAGAACTCAAACTTTAAGGACGCTGATCTCAGTTATGCATCCTTCAGATCAGCGGATCTCAGTTCTTCAGATTTCACTGAAGCCGATTTATGTGAAGCCTCTTTTATCCATGCTAATCTAAGCAATAGTAATTTAACGGATACCGATTTGTGTGGTGCTCATTTTAATAATGCTGATCTGAGCAATGCTATTCTGGATAATGCTGAATTTAGCGGTGAAGAAACACAAAAGCCGGCTATTTTTACCCTGGCCAAACTGGAAAATGCCAGCATGGTTGGTGCACATATGGCGGGGGCAATACTAAAAAAGTCCAACCTGACACAAACTGATATGCGTAATGCCAATCTGACCAATGCGGTATTAAATGGCGCGATGTTACGTAATGCTAATGTGCAAGGCGCTGATTTTTCAGGTGTCGCTTTGGGTACGGTCAGCCTGCAATTTTCCAACTTCTCCAAGGCGAAGAATGCAGAAATTCCGGAACATAAAAAAAACAACCTGAGATAAAGGTGTTCTGCTTCTTGCTAAAAGGGAGGGGGACGAAGGTGTCTGAATGTTAAAAAGACTGTTATTGCTTATAACAATGGTATTGCTATCGGCCTGTGCGGGCCTTGCGCCAAAATCTGATTCGCTGAAGGTGAATCTTTCTGACATGCAAATGCTCGATTCGACATTAATGGAGCAGCGTTTCAGGGTTAAAATCAGGCTACAGAACAGGAGTCAATCTTCATTATATGTTGACGGACTGAGTTTTGATTTGGCGCTGAATGACAGGGATTTTGCATCGGGGGTCAGTGATCAGAACCTGACCATAGCTCCCTTGTCAGAAAGTGTGCTGGCGGTTAACCTGACCAGTACACTATTTGCGCTGATGCGTCAGTTTCAGGCAGTACAGGCACTTAAAACAAAACCGTTTCGTTATGAACTCAGTGGTACTATTTATACCCGTAACTCGATTTTCGGTATACCTTTCTCTGAAAAAGGGGAAATTGATTTGACAACACCCTCTGATGCTATTTAAAGCACTTGTGTTATCCAACCTATTTAAAGACTTCATAACGCCGAAGAACGAATTTATGGGCTTGCTGAAACCTGCATTTTCAAGTTGTTTGGGTATATATCAATGTCCTGATCACCAGTCATCACTGCGGATACGATTGATGGCAGCGGCCAGCTCATATAAACGCGGCATGGCTAGGTTGCCGACCTTATAGGGGCTGAAAATATCCAGACCTTTCTCATTAGCTTCCTGTAGCAGTTTTTTAAGGTTATCCGTCAGACTTCCAGAGGCATGGACATAATGGCTGGCATAATAGTGTATCATTAAGCCTATAGCGCGTGTCTGGCCAATGTCGATGAGTTGTTCCACCTGTGTGAGTTCAATGCGATGTTCACCATAGAGAATGGTGATAGCTTCTCTGACATCGATTTTCACAGCAAATTTATTGCGCGCAGCATCCAGTGTCGCCGGGCCTGGTTTGCGCGAGCTTGTGCGTTGGAATTCTGGCAGTTGGTCCAGCCTGTCAGGCGGCTGATGAGATTTGTCATGTGCCAGGGCCCGGGCCTGCCTGGTCACATCCCTGGAAATGTATTCATCCATCATAATTACGGTGTCGGCGACATCAAAATAATCGCCAGAGCCGCCCATCACAATAATTGATGATACACCATGCTGCTCATACAATTCTCTGACCCTATAGAGTAATGGTGTGATAGGCTCCTTTGGCTGTGTTACCAGAGCTTGCATACGTTCATCACGGATCATAAAGTTGGTGGCTGAAGTGTCTTCATCAATGAGTATAAGCTCAGTACCACACTCCAGTGCCTCTATAATATTGGCAGCCTGAGAGGTGCTGCCACTGGCATTTTTTGTGCTGAATTGGCGGGTGTCTCGTCCAAAGGGCAGACGATCGATAAACGGGCTGATATTGACATTCGAAACAGCCCGTCCATCCTCTGAACGAATTTTTACTGCATTATCAAGACTGACGACTTTTTCCCGTCCATCACCAGGAATATGGTTATAGGGTCCATGTTCCAGGGCATGCAGCAGTGTCGATTTACCATGGAAGCCACCGCCGACGATAAGCGTAATACCCTGCGGGATACCCATACCCCGGATGTTACCTGCGTTGGCTAAAGACACCTCAAGTTCAAGCGAGGAAGGTGACTGGAAGCTGATAACCTCTTTGCTCATAGGCTCATCGCAAATGCCGCTTTGGCGTGGCAGCATAGAGCCATTAGCGATAAATGCCACCAGTTTATTGTCTTTTAGACAGCGTCGTAATGCATCTTGATCTTCAGCGCTGTTAATATATTGCATGAGCTCCTGTGCAGACAGGTTTTTATAGTAGAGTGATTGTTCAATAATAGCCGGCAGTTCTTCAAAAAACATCTGCAAGGCCAGCAAACCGGCAACGCGGCGATTATCAGCGGGTAGTCCTATGACAAGACGAACTTCAATGTAATCAGGATTAACCAGTACAGCATTGCGCAGTAAGGTTTTTTGCCCGTTGGTTTCAATGGCGATAATGCCGCTTCCACCACTGCCACGCTGTCCTTTAGAGTAGTGGGGGATATTTTTTTTGACCATGCGCCCCAGATAATCCTCAAGGGCTATGCGCCGCACAGGATTGTGCTCTTTTCCGGGCCTGCTGTCTGCCCAGCTGTGCACGGGAAAATCAGCCTTTGACATAGCTACCCTGACACTGATTCGGGAGGGGATAGCAAATGGATCGCCCTGGACATGGTCAATGGTCAGTGAAAAGTGCTCAAATTTGTAACTGCCCTTGATGTCCTTATAGGCTTTATAGCCTTTGCCATCAATACGTTGTAATATGTTTGTTAAGGTCTGCATTAGTCTATTCTACATATAATCCTAAAATAATCAGTTGGCATCTACTGCAAGAGCCTTATGCACTGAATCTTAAGG
>CBDTVA010000004.1:0-23760 GCA_965363935.1 uncultured Gammaproteobacteria bacterium
TGAGCAGGTTAGTTTCTAGCCCTAATGTTCGAAAGGTTGGCATAAAGACGATTGAGCAACAGGATATTCAATTAATTCATTCTCTCAAAGAAGAGCTGACGAAACGACGAACCGCAATGGTTAATCAAATACGGGGGCATCTAAGAGAAAGAGGGATTGTTATTCCTGTTGGGATCAATAATTTCTTTAAACAAATGCCAGAAATTCTGGATAATGAAGATGAAAAACTCAGTCAGTTTAGTTTGCCTCTTTTCAGGCAACATTATGAAACCATCAAACAAATTGGTGAAGACATAAAGCAACAAGAAAAATTGATTATACAGCTATGCAAAACCGATGATTTAAGCCAACGCTTCTCTCAAGTGAGAGGAATTGGTCCCATGGGAGCAACGATTGCTGCAGCGGATTTGGGAAAAAGTCGAGTTTATGAAAATGGTCGGCAATATGCCGCCAGCCTGGGTCTGGTTCCCCGGCAGCATACGACAGGAGATAAACCCCATCTGATGGGGATCAGTAAACGAGGGAATAAGTACATACGTACCTTATTGATCCATGGTGCACGCGCAGTATTATCTAAACTGGGTGAGCAGACGGATAGACTCAGTTGCTGGCTCAGGGAATTAATACAACGACGTGGCTTTAATAAGGCCGCTGTGGCACTGGCTAATAAAAATGCCCGGATTTTATGGGCAATGGCAACACACGGAACAACTTATGAACGGGCATAAGTTTAATAACGAGGCATCGGGTTATCCACCCTTTACCCACAGCCCTCCATTTGAAAGAGGATTACGAGCTATGGATAAAGCATGGATAACCCTGTGAGGTAGCAAGCAGGAAAGGTAATCAAGCAGATTGCGTGGGCAATATTTGTTCATGATGACAACAAACAGGTCAGACCGGTACTTTTAAATTCTGTTACATCCATTGGTTCATAGAAACCGTCTACACGGACCAGAACAAAAGTAAGCGGATAGATTCATCAAGGCCAGAGGGTTAAGTCTCTCAATAACAGGCCGGATATACGGCAGCAATCTTGATCTCTGTTTAGTGTTAAAAAAAGCAAAAATTGTCTTGCAATGATCGAGGAGTCCATATATGGATGTACGAGAGCAGTGCTTGGCCAGGGAAGGCCTTATACTGCGAAGTACATGGATGTACGAGAGCAGTGCTTGGCCAGGGAAGGCCTTATACTGCGAAGTATATGGATGTACGAGAGCAGTGCTTGGCCAGGGAAGGCCTTATATTGTGGAGTATGGCACACTTTTGCATCGTCTATTCTTCTTCCTGTCTTAATCCTGGTTTAGCTCCAAACGTCACTCTATCTCTCTGATATGGACTCATATCTAATTTCTGGTCATGTATCCTCAATAAATAGCTTACAGTAGGGTCAGGCTTACAGGTATTTATATATTAATAAGGTAAAATTCAATTTTTTTATTCAATAGATACTAATAACATTGACATTGAATTTTGACAAAAAGCCTGCTTTACTCTGGTTAACTAAAACTGTTTAATAACTAACGACTTTTTAGTTCGCCAGATTATTAGCGTTGACCGTAGATAAAATAAAAAAATATAAAATATGAGCGTTATTAAAGGTTATAAAATTCAAAGTTTACTTGCCAAGGGGGGCATGGCCACAATATATATTGCCATGCAGGAGTCCCTTAAACGTCAGGTAGCATTAAAAATTTTAGATCCCAAGCTGGACACTAACATACTGGAACACTTTCTTGATGAAAGTCGTATTATTGCCTCTCTCAAACACCCCAATATTATCCCCGTTTTTGATGTTGGCAGGGTCGGCATACATTTTTATCATGCTATGGAATATCTGGAAGGAGGTGATCTGGAAGCCAAAATTAAAAATGGCCTGGATGTTCATACCGCCCTCGAAATTGTACTTGAATTGGCTGATGCTCTGTATCTGGTACATAATAATGGAGTTATACATGGCGACATCAAACCGGCCAATGTAGTCTTTCGTAATGATGATAGTCCAGTTCTGACTGACTTTGGAATCTCCAGAAGAACCAATACAGATGGAAATGCCAATAAAAAACCTGATGAAGTCCTGGCCAGTCCCAGTTATGCCAGTCCCGAATTAATGCAAGGACTAGCATTTGATTTTAGAACGGATATTTATAGCCTCGGTGTCATGCTGTATGAAATGCTGGTCGGTGAGAAACCCTATACCGGTGCTACAAAAGTTGAAATGGTTGCTAATAGCATTCAGCAACCCATTCCTGCACTGCCTGACTCACTGACATCATTACAACCGCTGATCGATCATATGCTGGCCAAACAAGCCGATGAACGAATTGCTGATGCACGTATTATTTCCAGATATATAAAAAAATATTTGCGGGATCATCCCAATATCAATAAAAGCCAACAGGAGCAAGACCCTGCTAATCAGTCACATCTAAATACTGACGTAGTTGTGGAGTACGTCCCAAAAGCTCAAAATCATATCACCATTAACCCCTCCAAAACCCTTATGCCAGCCCTAATCGCTTTATTTTCAGCTATAGTTGCTATGGCAATATGGCACTTTGTTATTTGACCAGCTAAACTGACAACAATACCAGGCAACACCTTTGCCGGAAATTTACTCAAACTATTCTTCTGATTTGAAATGAGATAATTTCATATTTGTGTTCTTCACCGCTTTGTTGATTGTCATTCAACAAAGCGGAATAAAGTCCTAATTTGTTTATGAAATCAATTGCTGGATATAAAATATTCAATCTGCTGGCAAGGGGCGGAATGGCTGTCATCTATCTGGCAGAGCAGGAATCATTACAACGCCAGGTTGTTCTTAAGTTTCTTAATCCTAAATTAGATGAAGCAATAAGAAAACGTTTTATTGATGAGGGGAGACTTATTGCTTCACTCAAACATCCCAATATAATTACCGTTTTTGATGTTGTCAGCACTGGAAAATACAACTTTCTGGCAATGGAATATCTGGAAGGAGGAGATCTTGAACGCCGTTTAAAAACAGGTATTGGCACTTATGAAGCCCTGGATGTCATCAATAAAATTTCCGATGCTCTGCATTTGGTGCATCAACAAGGCATAATTCATGGGGATATAAAACCTGCCAATGTGCTATTTCGTGGCAATGGCTGCCCACAACTCACTGATTTTGGTATATCCCGCAGAATTGCGTCCAATAAAGAAATTAACATCGCAACAGACGATCTTTATGCCAGCCCGTCCTATGCATCTCCAGAACTAATCCAGGGAAAACCCTTTGACAAGCGAACCGATATCTATAGCCTTGGAATTATGATGTATGAAATGCTGGTTGGTGAAAGGCCCTATACTGGTGAAACTGAAATTGAAACCATCGCCAACAGCATCCAGGAACCCATTCCACAATTACCCGGTGCACTTCAGGGGCTTCAGCCTTTAGTTGAGACTTTACTGGCTAAATTACCTGAGAATCGTTTGTCAGACAGCAAAGTGGTGACCGATTTTATTACTCAATATCTTAAAGATCACCCGGAATTAAAAGCACAAAGCAGTGAAACTAAACCTGTTGATAGTGATGTGATTGTTGAATATGTTTCCAGGAAGAAAGATAAGAAACAAAAAACCTCTAATAGTGTATTAAGCCCATTATTTTTAACGCTCATATTGTTCCTGGTAATTTGGCTTAATAGAGAGCCATTATGGCAACAATGGTTTGCCGGGGATCAGTCTAAGAAGGGAAATACAGTCACTGTAAAACAAACCAGCAGTTCTTTGCGTTTAAAACAATCAGATCAGCAGTTACTGAAACAGGAAAGTCTCATTAACCAGAAAAATGAAGAAATTACCCGGGTCAAAATTGAACTTGAAAAGCAAAACAATCAAATCCGACAAAAACAGATCAATCAACAGTTAATGATTGCCAACTTCTTGAAAAAAGGACAATCCAGTATAAAGGACTATAGACTGACTACACCACTGAATAACAATGCGTTGTATTTTTATCAAAAAATCCTGGAAATAGAACCGGATAACAAAAAAGCACAAAAAGGTATAAAAGACGTCGTCTACCGGTATGAAACACTGGCCAGAAGTGAGTTAAAAAAATATCATTATCAAAAAGCCCAGCAATATATAAGTACCGGATTGAGTATTGATTCAGACAACAAACGATTACTGGAATTACAGAATAAGGCCAATGTGCAAAATGAGCCGGGTAGGGTCATAAAAAAGGTAACAAACTTTTTTAAGAATTTATAACAAAATATCATTCTAATCTGATTATCTATCCAATAATAGTCTATTATTATACTAATTATCCCTTTTCAGGATTGACAGAAGTTCGTTTTAAAATTTACATTCAGGAGCACTAATGAGACTTGTTTTAAGATTTGATGGCCAGGATGTGCAGGAATTTGTTCTGGATAAACAGGAAATCAGCATTGGCAGGACGGCAAAAAATGATATTGCAATTGATAATCTGGCGGTTAGCGGACTCCATGCTACGGTTCATAAAACTCATGATGGTGCGGTATTGCAGGATATGAACAGCACCAATGGTACCTTTGTCAATGACAATGACATTTCCCGCCATAATTTACAGGATGGAGATATCATTGGTATTGGCAAGCATCAGCTTTTGTTTTTTACTGAATCCGCATTTTCCGTTGCAGGCAGCGATGCTCAAAGTGAAGCGACCGTCATGATGTCTGTTGATTTTCAGGAACAATTACAAAAAGAGCTGACAAAAAGTAAAACTGTAACGCGAACAGTGAAAAAGCATATTAAGAAAAAAGGATTCTGGGCGAAAGTCAAAGAATTCCTGTGGCTGTCTTAATGTCAGAGGCCTTTAAGCAATTCTTTGCTCGGTGATTCTCTATTAAAAATGCGTAGCGTAGGTTGGGTTAGGCAGCTTTTTGCCGTAACCCGACAGGAGGTTTAACGATAATGTCGGGTTATGCTACACTAAGCTTATTACTTTATACTTTCGTAGTAATTCATCAAAATTTGCGCGACTTCCGGGCGGGAAAACTCTTTTGGAGGAGCTACGCCATTACCCAGCATTTCACGAACTTTAGTACCGGAAAGTAACACAAAGTCTTCTTTGCTGTGTTCAGGTGCTTCACACATCATAACTACCTTGTTTAATTTCTTGGAATAGGCAGTGTGATCGGCTTTAAATATTTCAATTTCTAAAGCACCTTCAGGCACTTCATCATCAAAGATGGTTTGTGCATCAAAGGCACCATAGTGATCACCAACACCCGCATGGTCGCGGCCAATAATAAAGTGAGTTGCTCCCATGTTTTGACGGAAGACAGCATGTAAAACACCTTCACGTGGTCCCGCATACAGCATATCGAAACCATAGCCGGTAACCATAGCACTGTTTTCAGGGAAATACAGCTCAACCATTTTACGAATTGCTGCATCGCGAACCGGGGCAGGGATATCACCAGGCTTCAATTTACCCAGCAGCATGTGAATAACCAGGCCATCACAACCCAGTCGATCCATGGCAATATGGCAAAGTTCTTCGTGCGCCAGATGCATTGGGTTACGAGTTTGGAAAGCAACTACTTTTTTCCAGCCGCGTTCTGAAATTTCATTGCGAATTTCAACTGCCGTACGGAATGTATCAGGGAATTCAGTTTGAAAATAAGAAAAATTCAATACTTTGATAGGGCCGGATAAACAAAACTTGCCCTGTGCATTAAAGGCATCGACGCCTGGGTGAGCTTCTTCTTCACTGGGGCGATAAACTTTTTCAGAGATAAGAGCCATTTCTTCATCACTAAACTCTTCAATAGCTTCAACATCCATCACAGCAAGAATAGGGTTGCCATCAACATTTGGATCTTTAAGTGCAATACGATCACCGACTTTGACGCTGTCGGCATCTTCAACCAGATTCAGCACTGGAGTTGGCCAGAACAGACCTGATGTGGTTTTCATATTGTTAGCAACTGACAGGGCGTCTGCCTTGCTCATATAGCCCGTCAGCGGGTTGAAATAACCGGCACCCAGCATGACCGCATTAGCTGCTGTTGCTGAACTAACCATAATAGAAGCCAGATTGTCGGCTTCTTTCTGCAATGCTTCATTTTCAGCGGAATCATATACGAAAAGCGGGTTTAGTTCGTCGGACCCATGAGGTTTAATCATGTAAATTCTCCAAATATTGTCATAACGCACTGGATCATCCAATGCGACCAAAATTTTTTAACCGTGCTAGACTAGCCTATTTTGTACTCTTTTAGAATTGATATTTGTCAAATCAACGAACAAAGATGTCAAAATAGCCTTTAACACACCTAATTACTGTTACGGGATTCTACCAGAAAAATAATTCAACTGTGGAAAAAATGCGAGTTTGAGCCTTTATTTAGAATAATTAAATGTACTAATAAACTGAATTTTGTCAGTTAAAAAATATTGACAGTATCTACAGTATCATCGTTACCCATCCAACCATAAAACAACATATGTATTTATATGGATATATTCTCAAATAATGTGCTAATATAGACAATAACAGGAGGGTGTAAATATGATAAATAACGCGAGACAAACTGCACCAAGTCAAAGTCAGGGCAAAAAAGCCCTGAAAGTGGCTATCAATATCCTCAATAAATGGCAATGCAGTGAGCAGGAAAAACAGGCTATCCTGGGTATCAGTCGATCGACTCTGCATAAATATCAGGGCAATCCTGACTCCGCGCGTATGACGCCGGATTTGCTGGAGCGAACAAGCTATCTACTGAATATTCATCAATCCCTGAAAATGCTATTTGATAATGATGAAAATGTGTATGGGTTTGTTCGATATCCTAATGATAATTATTATTTTAATGGAGCTGCGCCCATGGAAATGATGCGCTCTGGATTATCATCGAGTCTGTATGAAGTCAACCGGCAACTGGATTCGTTAAGGGGAGGGCAGTGGTGAGTGTTGTTGCCGAATTATTAGTACAGTCATTTACCGATCAGGTGTGCTATCGGCTTATTAATAGTAAATACCCGCCCACCAGTATTTTTGATGATGTGGCGGATCAGGATGAGTTTGAAGCGGTCTTTGAGGTGCAAAAATTGACTAACCCCAGATTACTCAATGATGTGGGGCTGCTGAATCTGGTACCGCCAGAAAAACGTCCCTTTGGGATCACGGGATGTAACTATGCACTTGGATCTTTTGTGCATGTCAATCCAGCCGGGTCGCGATTTTCCAAAGGGGCGTTTGGTGTTTTTTATGCAGCCAACAAAATAGAAACAGCCATTGCAGAAACCCGATATCATCAGCAAAAGTATTTCAAAAAAGTAGTAGGACTAAAATTTGACCGGATTGTGATGCGTTCGCTTCGAGCCGTCTTTTCTGCGGATTTGATAAATATTATTGAGCCGCTTCAAACTGACAAGGGCTGGTATAAAGCGGATGATTATTCGACATCACAGGAATTGGGTGATGCTGTCAAAAAGGATGAGTTGGCGGGCTTATGGTATGGTTCAGTACAAGATCAGTATCAACCTTGTTTTGCATTATTCTCACCGGAATTTATTACAGAAGTGATCCAGCTGGGGCATTATGAATATATCTGGGATGGACAGAAAATAAGCCATACACTGAAAGTGAAATGAAAAGCGTGGATTAATACCGTTTAATCCACCTATGGCTCTGGCATAATCAGCTAAAGGAAAATAAATCATGCAAACTATCTACCTGGCTGGTCCGGATGTGTTTTTTTCTGATAGTATAAAGAGAAGAGACAAACTACTGAAGCTTTGTAAAGATAATGGTTTTATCGGTGTTTATCCAGGTGACAATAATATTTACCCTCCAATGGCAAACAGCATTCGCGAGGCTAATATGAAAATGATTAAAGATGCAGATTATGTCCTGGCAAACCTGAACCCATTCAGAGGATTTGAACCTGACTCCGGTACTGTTTTTGAAGTCGGCTATGCAACCGCTTTAGGTAAAACCGTTGTTGGGTATTGCAGTGATATTCGTCCTATGATTGAGCGCCTACGGGATTATCAGTCACTACCGGATAAACAAAAAATTGACAGGGACGGGCTTAAGATTGAAGATTTCGGTCTGTCCAACAACCTTATGTTTGGACATATTGTATTGGCAAGTAGTCCTGAAGAAGCTATTTACAGGTTAAAAACCAATAGACCTGGAAAATCTCAGATATAGCAGATAATACAAAAGTGCGTTGACACTCGTTATACGTTATAAAGAGATAAATTAAGAATATCCTTTCCCTCATGTAAAAGGATCCATTGTCATGCATGCAACGCGTGGCCTGTTGTTTGCGTTTATTGCCATTCTGGGCGGGTGCTCCCATACACCCCCGCCCGTAGTGGTACCGTTATCAGCCCCGCTCTACCAGGTTCAACCCGAGATCTGGCGGGCCATTGATGAACAGATACTCAGAGCCTCTGCGTTTGCAAGACATGAGTCCGAGAACTATGCCAGGATTTCCATGGACGATTGGCGTGGGCGGGTGCGACAGCGCATCAAGAAGGTTTTTATTCCCTGGTACAGTAATTACTGGACACAGCAATGGTTAGCCACCCGGGTGACATTGTACAAACTTCAGTACACCGAGGGGGAGGTCACTCCTGAAGATCGGCTGGTCAACTACCTGCAGCAACAGTTCTATGAGCAGGTGCTGGAGCCGGTTAATAGCTTTGTTGATCCGCGCACTGTCATGGAAGAATCGACTGCCCGCTATCTGCGAGTACTGAAAGATCGTCTTGAACAGTTGCCGGATGAATACAACATACCGGTTGCTGTACTCGACCAACACCTTGAATTTATTCCTGCAATCGTTGTATCAGTGCTGCCGCTGCAGGACGCTTCCCTGCGCGAGATCCTGCAGGCCACTGATCTCTCTGCCTTGCCTGCCTACGAAACACTGCTGGTGCAAATTACTGCAATCAACGGCGGTGTCAGCCCAACATCATCAACTGACGGTCTTGATAGAGTAGCCAGGAGGGCAGTGACTGAGCTGCTAGACCAAATAGCGCTACGCAGTGGCGCAACGGCTGCCTCTGTTATTATAGGCGGCCCCTGGGGAGTGTTGATTTCCGCAGGAGCCGCAACCTGGAGTGCTGCTGAACATGAACAGGATAAACACATGCTAGAGACGCAATTGCGCAACAATCTGGACGTGATGCTTGACGTAATATGGCAAGACCTGGTGGAAGACTCGCGTGGCGGCGTAACAGCAGTAGTAAAGCATATGAGCAAGCAGATTGAATACGCGTTGTTTACTCTCAATCCGGCCGGTTCCGGATTATTCTGAATTAGCGTTGCATGTATCGGCTTTAGTGGTGCTCTGAGATGGATATAATTGTAAAAGGACTTATAATTATCTCTTATAAAGGCTGATAGAATAATTTAATTCATTAATTTGCATAGGAAAAGATATAAAATGGAGTGGAATATTGATTTATCCAATGAAAACATATCACTAATGCTGTTCTCTGACAATCCAAAGATCAGGAGCAAAACTTATGCAAATTGCGATTAATTTTTTTGATGATCTATTGGAAGATGATCTTTCCTGGTTCCTTGCTGGCGGTAAAGAAAACTCATATAGTAAGGGTGAATGCATTGTTGAAGAAAACAAGCCGGTTGATACAATCAATATTGTGCTGGAAGGCACTCTGGGTGTGTTTGTATCATCACTGGGTAATACCCAAATAGCGTCTTTGGGGTTAGGTGAGGTTTTTGGAGAAATGGCCTTCTTTGAGGATGAACCTGCATCAGCCTCAATTATATGTCAGGAGCCGGTCAAATTACTGGAATTTTCATTTAACCTGATACGTCAGCGCATAGCATCTGACCAGGCCTTTGGCAGCCGTTTTTATCGTGCATTGGGATGTATGTTATCAAGGCGGTTAAGGAAAACCACTCCTGAGATAAGTGTACAGCTAAAAAAACAGTTGCTCCTTGAAAGCAGTGATAATCCCGTATGGCGTTCTGTTACGGCATGCGTCAGAAATCTCAAGAATGAGTTTCAAAAGCTTAACCAGGAGTTAATCAGCAACAAGAGTGTTTTATCAGATAAAAATATTGAACAGGTAAAGTTTAGCTTCGCCGGATTTGTACAGGAAATAGAGGATAAAATCGGTGATCAATCTGGTACGGATACAGTCCTGAAAGATGAAATAAGCGCATGGTTATTTCAGGAAATGTTACCCTATATATTGTTATCTGATACTTTGCAACGCGCCTATACGAAACCACGAGGCTACGCAGGTGATTTTGTCACACTGGAAAAAATCTATAGCCAGAAAAGTAACAGTGAATCAGAGTTAGGAACTATACTTGATCAGTGTTTTTATAATCTACCACCTGCAATCGCAGTCAAAAACAGAAAAGATTTAATAAAAAACGAAATACTGGAGCTCGTAAAGCGTAACTCTGCTGACGGTAAAGTGACAAAGATTACAGCGCTCGCTTCAGGACCGGCTGAAGAAATATTCGAGGCCTACCAGCAACTCGAAGACAAGAGAATGTTACTAACAACACTGATTGATAATGATCTGATGGCATTGGCACATGTCGCCGACAGGAGAGACAGGCTCAGATTAAAAAGTCAAATTGAACTTGTTAATGAAAGCCTGATTTATATGGCACTGGGCAGAAGTTCTGTTAAACTGGAAAATCAGGATTTTATTTATAGTATGGGGCTGATTGATTATTTTCATGACAAGCATGTGATCAAGTTACTTAATTTTTCATACAAAGCGCTGTCTCCGGGCGGTGCTCTGATGGTCGGTAATTTTCATACTCGCAACCATGCAAAGGCATTTCTTGATTACATTATTGAATGGAAACTCGTACATCGTGATGAAAAAGATATGGATCGCATCTATCAGGCATCATTATTCAAGCAGCCCTGTACGCGCATTTTGTTTGAACAGGAGCAGGTTGATATGTTTGCCGAATGTGTCCGTACTGACTGAATAATCGAGTCAAGATAAGAATTGTTACTATGGGTTTTATTGGAAAAAATTAATTCAGGGCTAAGTGTATGAATAAAATTTTATGTTGTCTGGTGTTTTCTGTGTTATCCGGTACTGCCTGGTCTGAGTATATACCCGATGGAAAAACAATTAACACTGGAAATGGGAAAACAGTTTCCAAATTTGGTAATAATATGATTGTTGGTTCTGATGGAACCACTTATCAGCGTTTTGGAAATGCGTTAAAAGACAGTAATGGTTATAAATGGCAAATATTTGGAAACAAAATCAAACGATCTGATGGAAAAACCTGTTCATTTTTCGGTAATCAAATTAAATGTAATGCACCAGTAAATCAAAACAAAAAGTGACGCTGCTTTCTTATTGAAATAAAAAAGGAGTATTTTGAATGGAATTGAGGGAGTTTTAAGGAGAGGGAAAATGATAGTTGCCCCCTGGACGGGGGATATCAACTATAGTAAGTTATTGTTCAGGATTATATTTAACTTTTATAATAAACATTTTTATTTCAATATCTTATGACAGGTTATTGGTTTAATTTCTTAACACCAACCTTCAATAATTATTCAAATCGACACATATATACTTGACCTTATTACTTATGTATTCTACGTTAAGAATGTAGGTCTTTTTTTTTGTTTTTTTGTTTTTATAGGAGGAATTATCATGTACCAACACAGATTAAGTACAACTGATCCAATTTCATTAAACGAAGTCAATGACTTAGAAGGGAAACCTTATATAGTTGAAGGTACTCCTGATAATGACCTGACCATCTATTTTGAAAATGAAATTAATCGTCAGCTGTATGAAGATATACCGGTTGAATGTCCCGGCAAGGACTTTAGTCATGATATTGGTAATAATGTTGATGAGGGTATTGACCAAGGTTAAATTCAATTTAGGCCGAAATAAAGTAAATTACAAGACACCTATGCACTTCCTATCCTGAAGGAGTAAATATGTCTGAGTCAGACGGTTCTTCCGAGCCAAAAGAAAAAAATTCATCTTCTAAAATGAGTTTTTCATCCACATTGGCTTCTGCGGTCATGCGCCAGATAAGCCTTCCCAAATTTTTATCTGCATCCGGCAGTACAAGTTCTATATCAATTGATCAAATCAAGCTCGGCCCGGCAACTGTCGGCCAGGTAAATATTCAGGATGTTGATACTCAACTGGACACTGGTCAGGTAACCATTGAAGATGCGCGGGCTATTGTCAGTCTGCGGATTTCCTTCAAATACGGGATTCATATCCCCTTACCCTGGCCCATTCCAGATATAAATATTGATGACAATCTGTCTATCGGCACCATTCGCTTTCCTTTCAGTATTGGTGACATATCAATCCCGGCGTTAAATAATATCGATCTGGATATACCCTCTGCGACACTGGAAGATCTACAGGCATCGCTGGAACCAGTCAATAAACTTGACCTGGGTTCTGGATCTTTCAATGGTTTAAGGCTTGATGATACGGTACTGCCGACAGCGGGTTTTGGGTTAGGCGGGCTGAGTCTGGGGAACGTCAAAGTGAGTGATGTATCTGTACCATCGGTATCTTCAGCACGACTGTCTCTCGATGAGTTTTCGCCTGACTCTCCGCTGGTTCTGCCATCAATTAGTATTAATGACATACAGCTGCCTTCAACATCTGCTCCCAAAGCGACATCTGAAGGACCAGTAGTGGTGCCGGATGTCTCCTCTGAAAGCCAGACCATCCCTCTTATATCCCGAGGCCCGCTTCAGGCAAGCATCACCATTGATCCCAGCTTAACTATCGCTATTGGTTCAATGGTCATTAATGACATTTCAGCGATTTCCAGCATCAAAAAAATTGTCCTTCGTGACATGCAATCATCCGTACAACTCTGCGATGTCTCTCTTGAGGGACTCGAGCTGAACAGTGTAGAGGTGGAGAGTATTTCTGCTGCCGGATAAACAATATTCAGGTGAAATAAATTTGGAGAAACAACAATGGCAGACAGTAATTCAGCATTTAGTGCGTTTGAGGCATTATGGCAGGAAGCCACTCATCAGCAGGCAGATCTTAAGTCTGTAGAGCTTGACGATTTCGATACTGATATCCGACTGGACCCCATATTGCAACAACTTTCCCGGTTAGCGAACAATTTGCACAACTCGGATAGCATCGACTCCGGTCAATTCCAGCAGATGCAGTCTGCTATTATAACTCTAAAAGAGATCATTGAAAGCATAGACCCGGTTGAACTATCAAATACGCTGAAGTCTATGGACTGATTAAAAAAACAAAATAGAGTGAGACTATACAATGACGAGTAGATCAAGCAGTAATGTTACGACACAATCCCGACCCCAGTTGGATACCAGTCTGCTGGATTCTCTCACCAGTGCAGTTTTACGTAAAATTAATATTACACAATTAGCCTCCGTGTCTGGTCATGCAGAGTCAGTGAATATCGATAAGGTCAGTTTTGACGATGCCAGCGTTGAGAAAGTAAATATCGAGAACCTGTCGACCAATATCACCTGTGGTTCCGCCATATTACGCAAGGTTCGTGTGATTCTTGAGCTACATTATAAAGTTAACTGGTCTTACGATTTAAAGTGGTTTGGTAGCGACAGCGGCAGCAAAGTGCTGGGTTCAAAGGCCAAACCCATCCCATTGCATGATATTCGTATCCCGGTACTTCAGGACATATCGCTCAATATACCTGAAGCCGGGGTAGAAGACATAGAAGCGGACATTCAGCCTGTAAACAATATCAATTTAGGCGGCGTAGGCTTCGATGAGCTGTCAGTCAATAACACAAATCTGCCATCCGATGGTTTCAGTCTATCAGGTATGAATTTTAAATCCTTCGAACTTGAGACCTTTGGCTTGCCCGCAACAGACAGCGAAAATGTAACAGTGAATCAGTTTTCCCCTGACAACCCGCTCACTCTGCCAACTCTTTCAGTCAGTGGGATAAATATTCCTTCTGTCGCTATTGATGATGTTACATCCGATGCTGCCGTTTCCATCATGGATATTCAGCCAGAAGAATTCGAAGCACCTGTTTTTAAAATAGGGAGATTGTTTAAAGTGTATTTTATCACCACACCCGTTCTTCATTTACAAATCGGAGAGCTGGTGTTGTCAGAACTACAAGCTGCGGCCTCAATAGGATCGGTTCGTGTTGAGGGGGCAAGCTCGGCCGTTTCTGCCAGCGGAATAAAACTGGATGGGTTAACATTAAACGATCTCACGGTTAATCAGGTAAAAATTTAGCCACAATTAGCCACAACTAGTCATAGTTCTTTTAACTTTATTAATTAACTTATGAGGCTACCATGACAGATGTACAGAATGCCAATGAACGTTTTAATACTTTATGGGAAGAAATTGGCGCCAAGCGAATTACTATCGGTGATGAAGACAAAGGTGTAGAAATTGTCGTTGATGCCGATCTTTCAATATTTGCTATCCTGGACAAGCTTAAGGCAGAATCCGTGGAAAGTCGCCGAAAAGGCGACCTGAGCAGCAAAGACGTCAAAGCTATCAATAAAACAACCAAGGCCATTAAGAAAGTGCTGGACGGGGGTATTTACGAACGATTGGACAAACGCTTAAGGAAGCTCAACCATAAAGATTAATTTTGTTCTCAAATCTGTCCAATTTCATTGTGCAGGTCTGAAGCTAAAGAATCAATTAACTTTCTGGCTTTTTCGTTATACTTATCAACAAGAGAATCTAAATTGCCAGCATCGCTATCGGTGTCACAATAACAACCAATAACTCCAGTGCTCACATATTTTTTAGCACCATGCTCATCATTGTAATAAATTCTATTCGAACCATTCACTTCAATTACCTCACCCAGCCGGCAGCCGATATTGGTGGGGTTTGTAACTAAAGGTCCTCTAAAAATCACTGAACCACCTTTCGTCGCATGGAATATAATTTTACCTGGCAACTCATTTAAATCGAAATCTTCGTCAATATACTTAATCATTTAAATCTCCAATAGAAGCAAAGCACATTTTAGCTGATTTATGGCTCTGTTTCTTTAAAAACTATTATTTAATTTTGTTTGCAAGCAATTCGATTAACTTTTATTAACGAGTCTATAAGCGGTTTGTCGGCAACGAGCTTTGAAAAAAAATATCAATCGACAGTGCTGAGATTATTTGAATGATAGAATAGAAAAACGATTGACTGGAAAATTTAATTCTATTTATATTCAAATACTCTGATTCTCCTGGAAAAGATTATGTGTGGACATATACAACGACATACTGATGAACCATCGCTCACTATACTCCTCAACACAATTGGTATGGGGGATTTAATCCTCCAGGATGGTGACTTTTACCCTGGCAGTCGAGTGGATGGCGTTATCCTGAATAATCAGCAGGGGAAACAGTCTATTCAAGGATTATGGTGGTTTTTACTGGACGAAAGTACCGGGAAACCCAATTATAAATACGCGACCTTTAATACACGAAATCTGCAGAGCCGTCTTTGGAAACAGGCGGTTCAATACCACCGGTGTATTATTCCTCTCACCGGGATCGGAGAATCCATAGGAGAAGGCAGGAATAAACGTTCATTTTTAATGGAAGGCGAAGCCTTTTTTTTAGGTGGCCTGTATCGTACTTATAGAATTAATGAGCAGTTGATTTACACCTTTTCAATCATAACCAGAGATCCCCAGCCGGGATTCAGTCAGTATCACGACAAAGCCATCCCTTTATTTTTGCCGCCAGATAATGGTCTACTTAACCAGTGGCTCGATCCACATATTACTAATATCGATCTATTTAGAGAAATTTTGAATAAACCCAGAATACCCGTTGATTTCACTGTGACACCAGTCACCAGCACTAAAAAACTGGAGCCAATTGGTAAGCCAGAACTATTATTAAAAGATATTTAAATTCCTCAAATTTACATAAGATCTAATAATACACCCGTATTTATATTTACTGACACACAGAATTCTTTACTTATTAACGCAAAGCAAAGATTATTATAATCCTTATAAATCTATATTATATTGGGATGAGAAAATAATTTTTTCAACCAAATTGTATAATTGTTATGTCCCTTTTACATGATATGAGTCATTAAAATGTATTGATTATTCACTTACAGATTGTAATGTATTAATGAATTTTTTATGCTTGTTATTAGAGTTAATCTGAACACGTTTATTTTTAACAAATAGATTTGTTATTCCAGGACTTAATGGAGGTAATGAGATGCGACATATTAAAAATATACTGCTCACCTTTTTAGTTTTCTTTTTGACAGGTATTAGTTTCGCCCATGCTTTTTCGTTCGATTTTGGTGATGATGATGACGACTACCACCCTTACTACAACCCTTATTGGGGTTCGGCATATAACCCATGGGTTGCTCCACCTGCCTACTATTATCGGCGACTCCCAAGTTACGATCGCTCTACCATGGTGCAAAATCGACAGCGGATCATGAGTACACATAATGAAACCATGAATCGATTAAGTGAACTACTGTATGGCAGATACGAATTTAATCGTGCTGAGGCAATCAAATTGGCACGCAAGATTGAGCTAATATCTGGAACCGCGCTTACAGGAAATTTCCATCCCGATGCTGTGTCAGTTTATAGATCCCGTACGACTCCGGCTCTGTGGGGCAATGAGCAAACCTTCAGGGCAAATGCTCAAGCGCTGCAGGCTGCTGCGAAAGACCTGGCAAAAGAACTTGAGAAACAACCAACGGCCGAGGAAGGTGCTATTTATATGCCCGAGAAAAGTAAAACTTTTGGCCGTGATGAACCGGATACTGTTCCGGTCTCAGCAGGAATCTGGGAAAAATTCAATACCCTGTCTAATGTCTGTGAAAGCTGTCATACCGGTTTTCGTGGGTCGAACTGGTAAATGTTTTGCCCTGAATTATATTCTGGATAAAACTGCTCAATATTCTTTAAGAGATGATTGTATCGGTTCAAATAAAAGATAAATCTGAATCTGGTTTGAAAGGAAAATAAATAACTGGAAAGCGCTCAGAAAAGTGATTCAGACTATTTCACCTCAATGGCAGCTTAAGAGAATGCTTACGCTCGATGTCAACCAACATTAGCATTCTCTAACAGGCCGAATTCTCACCTAATAAATGTGACTCAATTAAGGTAATTTCAGTGAATATTACCTATTATTAAGACATATTTTTAATTGATTCTAACTTAGGGCAGCCTTAGAAATGCAAATTAATTTTTGCGGCTGCCCTTATTGTCGATACGTGTTCATATAAGGTATAGCTATGTTGACGACCCAGGCTTTTTCGGCCCGAACAGCTGTTGAATTTCTTGTGTTTTTTTTAATGTTTTGTGTAAGTCATTCAATATTGGCTTTAGATGGCCTGGAAAATAAGGTGATTCCAGAAAAACTACATGCCTGGATCCCCTGGGTGATGAAAGATGACCCTGAGTTCGGTTGTCCGGTGATTTATAACCAGAACCATAAAATCTGTGCCTACCCGCATGCTTTGACACTCAATATTAATGAACGTAATGGTAATTTTTCCCAGTCATGGGATGTCTATAATAAAACCTGGATACCATTGCCCGGTGATATCTCAAACTGGCCACTGCGCTTAATGGTTAATAAACAGCCACAGGCAATTGTCGAACGCAATGGGCTGCCTTATGTTCACCTGGATAAAGGGCACTACCAGATGGGCGGTCAGTTTCAATGGTATCAGCAGCCAAAATACATGGCCGTTCCGCAACAAACCGGTTTGTTGCAATTGATGGTTGATAACCAGATTATAGCCGCCCCGGACTTTCGCCAGGGCCGATTGTGGTTCAAATCAACGGAATCCAAACAACATAAGAACAATCGCCTGGAATTACACGTATTTCGAAAAATTACCGATTCTATCCCATTGCAGGTGCAAACCCAGATCCGAATTGGTGTATCAGGAAAGCAAAGGGAAATCATTCTGGATGGTGCGTTGCTAAAGGACTTTATTCCTGCATCGCTCAGCAGTCAACTACCTGCTCAGCTGGATAGTAAGGGACGTTTAAAAATTCAGGCACGCCCCGGACAATGGCTCATCGAAATTGGCTCACGGTATCAAAAACAAACCAATGATATTGCCTTATCGGCATTCACTTCTCCCTGGCCACAGGACGAGATTTGGGTACTGGAAAATCAGCCCCACCTGCGACACATTAATGTGATCAATAAAGTCAGTATTGATGCCAATCAGACGCAACTTCCGGCCAAATGGAAAAAATACCCGGCATATCATATGCAGTCTGAGCAGAAGCTGGTGTTTGAAGTGATCAAAAGAGGCGATCCGGAAGGGGAGCCCGATCAATTGAGCTTAAGCAAAAAAATCTGGCTCGATTTCAACGGACAGGGTTTTACCGTCAATGACAGCATTACCGGAAAAATCTCCCGTCAGTGGCGATTGAATACTGCCAGTGATATCAAGCTGGGACAGGTAACTATTAATGGTCAGCCGCAATACATTACCTACAATGCCGACAAGAACCATCGCGGAGTTGAGGTGCGCCATGGTGATCTTAAGCTGTCTGCGGACAGCCGCATTGAAGAAGGGGTAAGAACTTTTTCGGCTGGAGGCTGGGATGTTGACTTTAATTCAGTCAAAGCCAGTTTGTATTTACCCGCTGGCTGGAAGATATTTTCCCTCAGCGGTGTGGAATCTTCCCGCACCTGGATTGCATCCTGGACACTACTGGATTTATTTATTGTGTTGCTCACAGCCATTGCGATGTATAAGCTCTGGGGAATTATGTGGGGAGCGACGGGATTGCTGGCTCTGGTTCTGGTCTGGCATCAGGCGATTGCCCCGCAGTTGATCTGGATTAACTTAATCGTGGCCATTGCTTTAATTAGAGCATTGCCGGACAGTCGTTTCGTGCGAATGATACAGAGATATCGTTTGCTCATGTCGGTGGTTCTAGTGCTCATTCTCCTGCCATTTACAGTGGACCAGGCCAGAACTGCACTCTATCCGCAATTGGAATTTAATAATATTGACATTGCTGATGGCTCCCCGTCCAGCCCCGTTCTATTAGAATCGGCTCCACAGGCTGAAGTCGTTGCGGATAAAGTGCAAGGTTATGGCTTATCTAAATCCTATTCCAGAAGCTCCTTGGTGAAACGCAAGTCCATTACCATTGCAGAGCCTGAAATGGTCAGTATTGACCCGGACGCCATGATCCAGACGGGCCCCGGTTTACCATCCTGGACATTGCAGGAATATCATTTACGCTGGGATGGTCCGGTTAAAGCAAACCAGACCATGTCCATGGTACTTATGTCACCTCAGGTTAATGTATTATTGAATGTACTGCGTATTGTACTGGTGATATTAATCGCCTGGCGTTTGATCGAATTTTCCACGTTAACAATACCCTCAATCACTGCATCCAGAACAGTAAAATTACTGTTGCCTATATTATTAGTGGGGCTGGGATTTGCAAGTCATCATTCAGAGGCGGCTTTTCCGTCACAGGAACTATTAGACAAGCTGCACAAGGAGATCAGCAAAGCGCCTGAATGTCAGCTCACTTGTGCCTCAATAGAATCAATGGCGGTTAATTTGAGTAGCGATAATTTAACCATTGAGTTGGCGGTAAATGTACAGTCGGCCAGTTCGATCCCCTTGCCCATTGCGATTAAAAAATGGCAGCCCAATCGTATTCTGGTGAATGAGCAACTCTCTTCTGCAGTGTTCCGTCACAATCAGCAACTTTGGTTACATCTGGATAAAGGCAACCATCAGGTCAGTATTGTCGGAAACATCAATTATTTAAACCACCTGCAGCTTGAATTTCCTCTGAAACCTCATTTTATTGAACTCAATGTCTCGGGTTGGTCGAGCGATGGATGGGATAATGACATTAAAAAAATTAATGCACTGAGTTTTTCCCGAATTGACACCAATAAACAGTCGGTAATCAGTGAGCACAGTGATATCCCGGTCCATGCCGAAATTATCCGTAAAATAAGCCTGGGAGTGGAATGGCAGGTCAGTACACAACTAAAAGTCGTGTCAGGGACTTCGTATCCAGCGCTCTTTAAGATCCCTCTGTTAAGCGGTGAGTCGGTGATGACCGATGGATTAAAAATACACGATGGCCACGTACTGGTCACTCTGTCAAAGCAACAACGTTCCGTTGCCTGGACATCCAAGCTGGATATTGCCAAACAGCTTGAATTAAAAGCACTGAACTCGAAATTTGCGATCGAACAGTGGGTTTTAAATGTCAGCCCTATGTGGAGCGTTTCCTATACAGGTATTCCGGTGATTTATCATCAACGCAGTGGCTCACAATGGCAACCCCAATGGCGACCCTGGCCAAATGAACAGGTATCAATGACGATTAGCCGTCCAGAAGGAGTCAAAGGCAGGACCATGACCATTGATAGCAGTAAGCTGGAAATCCAGCCGGGTGAGCAAATCAGCACCTCGACTCTGGCATTTAATTTACGCAGTAGTCTTGGTGGACAACATATCATACGTTTGCCAGCCAACGCAGAATTGCAGGAAGTCTTCATTAATGCCAAAGCGGTGCCCATTCGCCAGACGGAGCAGGGGATCCCTTTACCGATTAAGCCGGGACAACAAAAGATACAGCTCAAATGGCAGGAGCCAGAAGGTATTAGATCGATCTATCAGGTACCTGTCGTTGATTTGGGTATCGACAGTGTCAATAACGCTATATCACTGCAACCCGGCTACAATCGTTGGGTACTCTTAACCAGCGGCCCCAAAATGGGACCGGCAATTTTGTTCTGGGGCGTGTTTGGGGTTATATTATTGATTTCCTATGGCCTGGGGCGATTTAAAGGTTTGCCATTAAATACCTTGCAATGGATACTGCTCTGGGTAGGATTGAGCGCGTCTCAACCAGAGACTATGGTGCTTATTGCCGGAACGTTGTTTGCCCTGAGAAAACGTTCGACAATGAATACTCAGCAGTTGAGTAATGTTAAATTTAATCTGCTTCAGTTTGCGTTGATCCTCTTAATTGTGTTTTCCATCCTGTCATTAGTTGTCTCGATCCAGCAGGGATTATTGGGATCACCGGCCATGCAGGTCACTGGAAACGGCTCTAATGCCTATCAATTGAACTGGTTTAGCGATCGCATTATGGCACAGACCCCTGAAGTCGTGCTCTGGTCAGTACCAGTTTATATTTACCGGGTCATGATGTTGCTGTGGTCTATCTGGCTGGCATTTTCTTTCTTAAAGTGGGTGAAGTGGGGCTGGAAATCCTTTACTCAGGATGGGGTATGGCGACACATAGAATCCAGAGCGAAGCATAGAAATAAAGCCAGGAAAGCAGATAAGCTGACGATTGATGAGGGTGAGATCAGCTTCGATTCCAAGTGAACAATCGCACGTCATAAGCGGATCACTAGCGCCTTCTCCTAAATTTTTTACCTTAGAGACAGCTTGTGTATAAGAAAATAGGGGTCAGGGGTACAACAAAGAATTATTTTACCGCTGACCTCTATGTTCAACAAATAAGTAATAATGGGTGACCCTAATTATAAAATATTTTCCATGACCCCTGTTATAAGAGGGAGTGGTTTGTGGCTGGCGAGTTTTTATTCATTAACCTATCCCAATTAATGTTATATGTTGATAGCAATACTATCATTCGATAGCTTAATTTTTAAAATCATACAATTAGTAACGATTAATAATGCCTAATAATAATCAGAATGATGAAGCACAATTTTATTCCAGTCTTTTAAAGGCATTCTTTGATAGCGCAAATGATGCCATATTTGTTCTTTGTGATGAAATGAAGTTCATCACGTGCAACAAAATGACCCAGGACTGGTTAGGCTTAACTGAAGATGAGTTAACCGCTCACAATAAGCGTACCCCCATTACAGAGCTTATCGGTAATTTAGATGCTGTCGATTATTTTAAGTCATCAATTGAGCGTGCTTTAAAAAACGAAGATGTATTTTTTGAAACATTAATTAAACCTCTCAAGGGCAAAAAAAGATGGATTGAGCTCAGTATGAAGCGTGTCGACATAGAAAATGGGGATATGGTGATTGCAGTTGCCAGAGATATTACGGATCGTAAAATTGCAGATGGCGAAAAAGATCGACTGCAGCGAGAATTAAGTCAATCACAGAAAATGGAGGCGCTGGGCCAATTAACGGGGGGCATTGCTCACGATTTTAATAACATACTTGGGATTATTTGTGGTTATGCGGAGTTGGCATTTTTACGCTATAAAAACAAAAACGACCCGTTGCTGATTAAGTATCTTAACAACATACTACAGTCCTCAAACAGAGCGAAAAAATTTATTTCTCAAATGCTCCTGTTTAGTCGTAATGACATTACAGAAAGTGAGCCATTACAGTTAGCGCCATTAATAGAAGAAGACATCAAAATGATTAAAGCATCTATGCCCAGCAGCATAGAGTTTGATATAAGTTATGAAAAAAACATCCCTGATGTTTTGGTAGAACCCGTAAAATTTCAACAGTTGCTTTTAAATATATATATTAACGCCAAAGATGCAATGAAAGACAGAGGGAAGATCTCAACATCTTTAGGGCTGAGCCGGGCAATTTATGATGAGTGTTCCTCTTGCCATAAACAAATTAAAGGCGAGTGGATTGAGTTAACGATAACAGATACGGGTAGCGGTATAAGCGCAGATATTATTAACCGGATATTTGAACCCTTCTTTACCACTAAATCAGTCGGGAAAGGAACGGGTATGGGCATGGCAATGGTAGGTAGTATTATGGAAAGTATGAATGGACACATTATTGTTAAATCAGAACCTGACAAGGGGACAAGTTTCCATCTGTTTTTTCCTCCGGCCACTGATCATGATTGCAGAGAGTTTCAGAATGTTGACAAGCCCATGACTGAAACAATTGTTGGCCATGGTGAGTCTATCCTGATTGTAGATGATGAACATGGACTGGTTGACTTTATGTCTGAAATGTTGGAAGTCAATGGGTACCTGTGCACGTCTAAAACATCAAGTTCAGATGCATTAGACTTGTACATATCTGATCCAGAGGCTTTCGATTTAGTGCTGACGGATCAAACCATGCCTGAGCTTACAGGTATTGACCTGATTGAACAGATGAGGCGTATTAAACCGGAGCAGTCAGTTATTTTAGCAACGGGTTATAGCGAAGCAGTCGATAGAAAAATGGCCGAAGCACAAGGAATAAAATATATACAAAAACCTTTCAAAACAACTGATTTACTCGGTCTTGTTAAACAGGCGTTAATCAGTGAGCAATAATTGAAAAAGACGTAATTTAGAATGCTTCCATCAAATTATTTTTCAGGCCAATCACCCATAGGAAACGGATGTTCTTCACTATTATAAGTTAAGAATAGCAAAATCTGATACTGATAAATACTCAACTGCTTGCCAAATTCAAGCAATTTTTGATTTGATTGAGAAGTAAACAGCACATTGATAAACTGGAAAATTACTACCACAACTGTTACAAATTTTGCTATCCCTATCAGGAATAAAAATATCAGCATATAGAGTCCACGCAGCCATACAGAACGGTCTTTAAATGATTCTTTTATTTCGTTATTCATATTAAGCCTGTTAATTTTAAAAAATTCGTCATGCAGCATTATAACACCGATTAATTCTAACAGAATTACGGCCGGTATTGGCATAAAATTACCTTTTTGTATTCAGTAAATGTGAGCCAAACCGGTTTATATTACTTCTTCGATATGGATTCAGATGACCCAATAGCTCAGGAGTTATTTTGA
>CBDTVA010000005.1:0-22223 GCA_965363935.1 uncultured Gammaproteobacteria bacterium
GTGTTTGTAGTCGCCGTAGAAGAATATCTGGTGGAAGCCCGGGAAGCTGAGCACCTCCTGGTTGCCGTCGAATTTGACCTTTACCGAGACGACGCATCCGCCGGAAGGCGGCACATCTATATTCTCAAGGACCGTGCCGGCCGAGATCAGCACGTTCGAGGGGGTTGTACCGTCAGCCTTGCCCGGCAGCAGGTCGATGCTAGTCACCCGCTGGCCTTTGCGCCAGAGCGTACGCGGCACGGCGTCCCGGTTGCCGTGGTGGTGCAGTAAGTCAAACGGTTCGGGACCGCGGTCAAAGCCGCTGAGCCTCGTCGGGCATGAACAGTGAGCTCCGATGATCGAATCGTCGGCGGTATCGGCCACGGGATCCTGCTGAAAGCCCGGCCTCTCGAACAGATACTGTGTCATTATATGTGAAGCCACCGCACCATAGTCGGCTTCGCACGCGGCGGGGATACCGTCGTCGTTCATCCGCGACCAAGCGATGCACGGCAAACTCACTTTGATCTTGCCGAGCGCGCCAAGGCAATCCATCGTTATCGCATCGGCCCGCTCAGCCTCCAGAATCTTGCCGGCTACATAGTAACTCTTAACGCCGTTAATAACGTCCTGGCGAGTCGCGCCTGTGCGACGACGAGCCCGGCGCACATAATCGTCGGCCATCGCCACGATATCCTCGCTGTCGGGCGTCTCGTTGTAGTATTCGATGAACGTAGTCGCCGGTACGACTTGCATCGTGATTCCCGTATCGGCGAGCGGTGCTTCGGAACGACGCCGACCCTTTATCACGACACAGCGCGTCCGGCGCATCTTTGCTGCCGCACAGAGCATCTTCATGCCGTAGGCCGCCTGACTGAAGTCATCCGTCGAATAGACCACGCAGCCGGGGGTTTCAGCAAGATTAACGGTGTTGGTCGTAAACGAAGATCCCAACGGAGAATAAATGATCGACGGAATCTCGCTTCGAGCGACTTTGGTGGCGCTTGGCCAGGAGTGTTCCTGACGATCCAGCATGACCAAAATCAGCCCGTCAACGTTTGTTGTTTGAGCCTGGGAAATCCAACCTTCGGCTTCAGCAAGACTGTGGATCGGCTTGCTGCGAAGATCGAGTTCTGCCCCAAGTCTCCTGGCCGTATCCATCATCTTGTCGGTGTACATTTTCCGCGCAGCCTCGCCGTCATATACGGCCCCTGGCCAGCGCATGCCGTACTCTCCCTCGCGGCGGACAAACGCCGCTTTGATGGTAGGCACACATTTGGACGCCGGGCCACAGGCTCGGATTGGATTTCGTGTCACCATGGGATCGTTCATAAGTCTGTTGCAGCCCTGCAACAGGACGGAACCGGCCACCACCGAGGCGGAGCTGCGTATGAACTGCCTGCGGCTGAGATCATGATTGCACTTACACTTCAGGGCCCGATTATGACAAAGGGAAACCTCCATCAATATGGCGCGTTACCTCACATTGATGAGGCCCCTTTAATACAATCATTCAACATTGTGATCACCTCCTGGAGTATGGGATTAATCAACACAATGCACTCTTCCCAGTTAAGAATACATCGACACGCATTTATAAACATGCTTTTATAAGTTTAGATCTATAATTATATTTGTCAATGCATATGATCTGAGCAATATAATATCCACTCCTTGCTAACATAGTTAGTCCGGTTTCGTCCCAAAGGAGCGATTGACGGATTCTGTCAAATTTGAAATCTAGTTCAAAAAGCAGACACTTATAATCGATAAAACATTTAGTATTCAGATCCTCAACATGTTCACTATTATTTTATATCTGCATAATCAGTTAATTTATGCTATAAAACATTTCAATATTTTGAATTATCGGAAAACAGGTGTTTATTATGGGTGCTTATGACTGGTTGATACTGTCAATCGTTGTTTTTTTAGTAATAGCTATAATAGCAAATACTGTTTATTTTTCTCACATTAAGAATGAAGAAGATAAACAGATAGAAAAATCACAAGACTTCACCCCTTTAACAGAAAAAAATACTATGAAGGAGCAGAGTGAATCAGAAAAAACTGATGGAATATAGACACGGTTTATATGATAACTAATTCAGTAATAGTTACCTGATAATTAATATGCAATGATTCATGATGAGTAAACTCTGGATGATTAAGTTGTTCCACTAAAGCTGACTTACTCCTTAAATGTCCATATTAGGTCAAAAGTGACTTGGTTAAAAACAGATCAATATTGAAAATTTAGATCGTAACCCTCATTTTGTCTGAAGCCTGAAATTGCCGCTTCACGCTCTTTGCACCAATATTATTAATCCTTAGCTGTCACTTCTCTCAAAATTCCACACCAATAAATATCTTATTCCACAGTGACACTTTTTGCTAAATTTCTTGGCTGATCGACATCTGTTCCTTTTATAATGGCCACATGATAGGCAAGTAATTGTAGTGGAATGGTGAATACCATAGGAGTGATCAGGGAATCGATCTCACCCACTTTTATGACTTTGATTGCTTCTTCCTCTTCCAGATCGGCATGTGTGTCTGCAAAGACGTAGAGTTTTCCACCGCGTGTTTTTACTTCCTGTAGATTGGATTTTAACTTGCCAATCAGATCATTGTTTGGTGCAACTGCAACCACTGGCATATCGGCATCAACCAGAGCCAGAGGGCCATGTTTTAATTCACCTGCGGGATAGGCTTCGGCATGAATGTAGGAAATTTCTTTTAGTTTTAATGCCCCTTCCATAGCGATGGGGTATTGCGTTGCTCTGCCTAAAAACAGGGTATGATTCTTATCGGAAAAATCTTTCGATAATTCTTCAATCTGGGCATCCAGCTGCAGGGCTTTTTCAATCTTTCCGGGTAATTTTCTCAGGCTTTGAACTGCGTCTTTTTCCAGTTTTGTATTGCCTTTTTCTTTAGCGACGCAAATCACCAGCATTAACAATGCCGTTAACTGGGTGGTGAATGCTTTGGTAGATGCAACCCCGATTTCCGGACCAGCGTGAGTCATAAAAGCAAGACTTGACTCTCTTACCAGTGAGCTTTCCGGGACGTTGCAAATTACCAGGGAGTGCAGGGCACCCTGTTTTTTTGATTCTCTTAAAGCTGCCAGAGTATCGGCTGTTTCACCTGACTGGGAAATCGTAACAATTAATGTTTTTTTACTGTAGACTGCTTTTCGGTATCGAAATTCACTGGCCACCTCAATCATACAGGGTATTCCAACAATCTCTTCAAACCAGTATTTTGCTACCAGTCCGGCATGGTAGCTGGTGCCGCAGGCAATAATATAAATTGATTCGATTTCTTTAAAAATTTTATCTGCACCATAACCAAACGAATTGGTAAATACATGTTCGTTGTCTATTCTACCTTCCAGGGTATCCGCTATGGCTTTAGGCTGTTCGTAGATTTCTTTGAGCATATAATGACGATATTCGCCACGCTCAACGGCATCCGCACTAATTTCACTTTTGCGCATAGGGCGTTCAACTTCTTCGCCTTCAGCGTTGTAAATAACAACCGATTCCCGGGTAATATCCGCAACATCCCCTTCTTCAAGGAAAATAAATTGTTGCGTGACTGGTAATAATGCGGAAACATCTGATGCTATAAAATTTTCACCAATGCCCAGCCCAATAACCAGAGGACTGCCGCTTCTCGCAGCAACTATTCGTTCTTCACTATTATCAATCACTCCCAGGGCATAGGCACCTTCCAGTTCTTTAATAGTTTCCACTACCGCATGCAGTAAATCCTTACCCCTTTTTTTGTGTTCTCCAATGAGATGTACAATACTCTCACTGTCGGTCTGGGAAGTAAACGTGATCCCCTTGTTCTGCAACTCAGTCTTTATTTGCTCATAATTTTCAATAATACCATTATGAACCAGTGCGATACTTTCTTCACACATGTGGGGGTGAGCATTATGTTTTGCCGGTTCGCCATGGGTTGCCCAGCGGGTATGCGCTACTCCAATATTACCTTTAAGAGGTTCTTTTTTCAGTTCATTGGCAAGTTGTGAAACTTTGCCTAATGCTCTTATACGATTGATTGTTTTATTCTGATCCTGAACAGCAAGCCCTGCTGAATCGTAACCCCGATATTCCAGCCTTCTCAGACCTTCGATCAATATGGCTTCGATATTCCGTTCTGCGATTGCCCCGACAATTCCACACATAGTTTTTCCTGGATATTTTTCTATTGTTAATTGTTTACGATTTTTTTACTTTTGTGGGTCTTTTCCAGGCAGTAATGGTTTTCTGCGCTGCACGTGTAAAAGTGAGTTTTTCTGCTTCGGCATTTTTACTTAATGTTGAGCCCGCGCCAATGGTTGCGTTTTTACCGATGTCTATGGGTGCCACCAGAGCTGTATTGGAACCAATAAAGGCATTGTCACCAATTCTGGTCAAATGTTTGTTTGCGCCATCATAGTTACAGGTGATGGTTCCTGCGCCTATATTGACATTTTCACCCATCTCGGTATCTCCAATATAGCTTAAATGGTTCACTTTTGAACCTTTGGCAATGTGTGATTTTTTGATTTCTACGAAATTACCCACTTTGGCGTTTTCATCCAGTTGAGTTTCTGGTCTCAGACGTGCAAATGGACCGATATTGCAGCCCCTGCCCACTTGTGATTTTTCTATTACACAGTTTTCCAAAATTGTTACATAATCAGCGATAATCGAATCTTTTATCACTGTATTGGCTCCAATCGAGACATTATTTCCGATTTTGCATGCCCCTTCCAAAATGACATTAATATCAATCGAAACATCCTGTCCGGTTTCAACTGTACCACGCAGATCAAATCGTGCGGGATCTTTCAATGTCACTCCTTTTGTCATTAATTCCATTGCCTGGCGTTTCTGGTATTCACGCTCCATTTCGGCTAATTGTATTTTATTATTAATGCCTTCTATCTCTTTGATATCTTCAACGATATAGGTGTTTACCATTTCGCCTTCGTTGACAGCCAGTTCTATAAGATCCGTCAGATAGTATTCTCCCTGTACATTATTATTGCCAATTTTAGCCAGCCAACGTTTCAGTTTATCACCATCTACCACCATGACTCCGCTATTGATTTCTTTGATCTGTCTGATTTCGTCAC
The DNA here is from genome assembly GCA_965363935.1 of uncultured Gammaproteobacteria bacterium. Classification (GTDB taxonomy): domain Bacteria; phylum Pseudomonadota; class Gammaproteobacteria; order GRL18; family GRL18; genus CBDTVA01. Next base: position 5,114 of record CBDTVA010000005.1, read on the forward strand.
TGGCATCTTTTTCTTCAATAATTTTTTCGACACTCTTTTCTGCGTTTCTGACAATACGACCATAACCTGTTGGATTTTCTACACAGGCAGTCAATAACGCGATGGATTTATCCTGTTTAATGGCTAATAAATTTCTCAGAGTATCCGCCCCGAGCAATGGCACATCACCGTACAAGATCAAAATATTAGCTGAATCTTCAATATTTGCAATGGCTTGCTGTACCGCATGACCGGTACCTAATTGCTCTTTCTGTTCACACCAGATAAGCTCTTCGTCTGCCAATGACTGCTGAACCTGCTCGCCACCATGACCATAAACCAGTGAGATTAATTCAGCCTCAAGTTCTCTGGCACTGTCAACCACATGCTGTATCAATGTTTTTCCGGCCAGATGATGCAAAACCTTGGGTCTGCTGGAATACATTCTGGTGCCTTTTCCAGCAGCCAGAATAATGACCTGAAGTGATTTGTCAGCTGAAGTATTTCCATTCATTGTAGTTAATCTCTTTTCTGAAGCTAATTTCGGGGAATCTTTAGCGCTTATTATTGTATTTCTTATAAAAATTTAAAAGAAGACTTCTCTTACATTTGTGAGCTACATCTCACATATAAGGGTTTTCCCTAATAAAGCATCACTAAACCCTTGCTTTTTTTATTGATGTTGTATATTATTAAATCATAATATAGTAAAAAAGGTTTTAAGTTATGTTAAGTTTACTTTCAGTTGTTATTTTATCGAGCAGTGTGTATCTGAGCGCAATGAGTGATCTTAATTCAGCGAATGAAATAATTGAGATATCATCTCATAATAGCAGCGGGTTACTGACTAGCTACTATAAAGAGTTTGAAACAGCCCGTAATCATGCTGCAAATTGTACCTGTGGTTCTGAACATTCGACGCAGGATGATTTACTTAATAGTTATTACTCTAAATTTTTAAAATAAAAAGATACTACCAGCGTATACGAGCGCCATTGGCTGGCTGAATTTATGTGTTGGGTAATACAATACTATCCCGGAAAATAAAAAAGGTCGTAATAAACGACCTTTTTTATTTTCCGGTTACCAGGCAACCTTCAGTGTCCGGTTTGTTTCTTGCGCAGTTTTTCTATCAACTTTAATTGTGCGATGGCTTCCACCAGTTGAGCTTCGGCCATGGCAAAATCCATTTCTGCTTCCTGGTCTTTTAATACTTCTTCTGCTCTCTGTTTGGCAGCCTGAGCTGCGTGTTCATCCAGATCGCTGGCTCTAAGGGCTGAATCTGAAAGAATAGTGACCACATGAGGCTGTACTTCAATCAAGCCACCGGAAATGTAGATTGATTCCTGCTTGCCGCCCTGTTCAGTAATGATTACTTCACCCGCTTTCAGGATTGAAAGTAGCTGGGAGTGCTGAGGTAAAATACCCAGATCACCCTGTGCACCAGGAACAATTACCATCTCGGCCAAATTAGAGAAAATCTCTTTTTCAGCACTGACGATATTTAATTTCATGGTCATTGCCATGATAATTCTCCTCTATCTAGCAAGTTGAGGTGAGCTTGCAAACCCCAACCTGCTTATCCTGCAATAGGCTATTTAAACCGCACTTGATTTTTCAAGCACTTCTTCAATACCGCCAACCATATAAAATGCCTGCTCAGGAATTGAATCGTGTACGCCGTCAACAATTTCTTTAAAGCCACGAATGGTGTCTTTTAAGGAAACATACTTTCCGGCAGTGCCAGTAAAGACTTCTGCGACAAAGAAAGGTTGTGACAGGAAGCGCTGAATTTTACGTGCGCGGTTCACAATCAGTTTGTCATCGTCAGATAATTCATCCATACCTAAAATAGCAATGATATCTTTTAATTCTTTATATCGCTGTAGAGTTGACTGAACTCCACGGGCCACTTCATAATGTTCATTGCCGACAATTTGCGGATCAAGCTGACGTGAAGTAGAATCCAGTGGGTCAACCGCCGGGTAAATACCCAGCTCTGCAATCTGACGAGACAAGACGACTGTTGCATCCAGGTGAGCAAAGGTGGTTGCTGGTGATGGATCAGTCAAGTCATCCGCAGGTACGTAAACAGCCTGAATGGAAGTAATAGAGCCAACCTTGGTAGACGTGATACGCTCTTGCAGGGCACCCATTTCTTCAGCCAGTGTTGGCTGATAGCCAACCGCTGACGGCATACGACCTAATAATGCCGATACTTCAGTACCTGCCAGAGTATAACGATAAATATTATCAATAAACAAAAGTACGTCATTACCTTCGTCACGGAAACCTTCCGCAATAGTCAAACCGGTCAGGCCAACACGTAATCTGTTTCCCGGAGGCTCATTCATCTGACCATATACCAGGGCAACCTTATCCAGTACGTTGGATTCCTTCATTTCATGGTAAAAATCATTGCCTTCACGAGTACGCTCACCGACACCGGCAAATACGGAATAGCCGCTGTGTTCTGCCGCAATATTACGAATAAGCTCCATCATGTTAACTGTTTTACCGACACCGGCACCACCGAACAGACCCACTTTACCACCTTTTGCAAAAGGGCAGACCAGGTCGATTACTTTGATACCGGTTTCCAGTAATTCCGCTGTAGCTGCCAGATCTTCATAAGCCGGTGCGGCACGATGAATGGCAGCGCGTTTTTTCTCGCCAACGTCGCCCTTTTCATCAATTGGATTCCCCAGTACATCCATAATCCGGCCCAGTGTTTCTGTACCTATCGGTACAGAAATGGGAGCTCCGGTAGAGGTTACTTCAAGACTGCGTTTAACTCCGTCGGTACTGCCCATGGCAATACAACGAACAATACCATCGCCTAATTGTTGCTGAACTTCCAGAGTTAACCCTGCTTCAGTTACTGTTAATGCGTCATAAATCTTTGGCAATGAATCACGCGGGAATTCCACGTCAACTACCGCGCCAATGATCTGGACAATTTTTCCTGAACTCATTTTTGGTTCCTTATTCTCAAAACAAAAAGCAAGCTAAAAGCAATACTTTATCTGCCTTAATCAGTTTGCCTTAACTTTCATTTTTACCCGGCTATTTATTACTACTCAATTTATACGGCAGCTGCACCGGCAACAATCTCTGAAAGTTCTTGTGTAATGGATGCTTGTCTTGCTTTATTGTAAACAAGCTGCAAGTCATCCATCATATCACCCGCATTGTCAGTTGCACTCTTCATTGCAACCATTCTGGCAGACTGTTCACAAGCAATATTTTCCACTACGCCCTGATACACCAGTGATTCTATATAACGCATTAATAATGCATCAATCACTTCTTCTGCGTCGGGTTCGTAAATATAATCCCAGTGGTATTTCATGTCTGCTTTGCTGTCTACATTTGAATCGTGATATCTTACTTGTCGTTCAGATTGTGCCACTGCAATAGGCAGCAATTGTCCAACAATCGGCTGCTGGCTCATCGTATTGATAAACTTGTTGAATACCACAAACAGGCGATCAATTTTGCCTTCATGGTAGTCATCAAGCATCACTTTAACGCTACCAATCAAATCGTCAAGACTGGGCTGATCACCCAAATGTTCGGTATGCGAAACAACATTACCGCCGATACGCTTAAAAAATCCACTGGCTTTTGAACCAATGACACAAATATCCATTTCGATATTTTGTTCATGCCAGGTTTTCATATCAGCAACGGTTTCTTTAAACATGTTGGTATTCAAACCGCCACATAAACCGCGATCGGTAGATATTACAATATAGCCAACCCGCTTTACTTCACGTTCCACCAGATAGGGATGCCGGTATTCAGTATGCGCATGGGCAAGATGACGTACCACGTCAATCATCTTTTCTACATAAGGACGTGATGCACTCATCAGTTCCTGCGTCTTACGCATTTTACTGGCAGCAACCATTTCCATTGCACTGGTAATCTTCTGCGTGTTTTTAATACTGCTGATCTGACTGCGAATCTCTTTTCCGCTTGCCATACTCAGAGCCTCCTGTTACCAACTGCTGTTAGATTTGAAATTCTTGACCGCATTATTCAGTGCATCGTCAATTTCATCGTTGTAGTCACCGGATTCATTAATTTGCTGCATCAAATCCGCTGCATTAGCTTTCATGTAATCCTGCAAAGCATTTTCAAAATCAACAACCTTGGCAACTTCCACATCATCCAGATAACCTTTGTTGGCAGCAAACAATGACACAGCCATTTGAGCAATAGTATAGGGCGAGTATTGAACCTGTTTCATTAGCTCGGTAACCCGTTGGCCACGTTCAATCTGATTACGGGTTGCTTCATCCAGGTCCGATGAAAACTGGGCAAATGCCGCCAGTTCCCGATACTGAGCCAGGTCAAGACGAACACCGCCGCCCAGTTTTTTGATGATTTTGGTTTGCGCTGCACCACCCACACGGGACACTGACAGACCGGCGTTAATCGCAGGACGAATACCCGAATTAAACAGGTCAGTTTCCAGGAAAATTTGCCCGTCGGTAATGGAAATTACGTTGGTTGGCACGAAAGCCGAGACATCACCTGCCTGTGTTTCGATAATTGGCAGAGCAGTCAGTGAACCGGTTTTTCCTTTTACTTTGCCGTTGGTCGCTTTTTCTACGAAATCTGCATTGACTCGTGAAGCACGTTCCAGCAGCCGGGAGTGCAGATAGAAAACGTCTCCGGGATAAGCTTCACGTCCAGGCGGACGGCGTAACAGCAGAGATACCTGCCGATAAGCCCAGGCCTGTTTGGTTAAATCATCATAAATGATCAATGCATCTTCACCACGATCACGGAATACTTCACCCATGGCACAGCCGGAATAAGGCGCTATATATTGCATCGCCGCCGCATCAGAGGCGGTAGCCGCAACAACAATGGTATTTGCCATGGCGCCAAATTCTTCCAGTTTACGAACAACAGCAGCGACACTGGATGCTTTTTGCCCTATTGCAACATAGATACATTTAATGCCGGAGTCTTTCTGGTTAATAATGGTATCCACAGCGACGGCTGTTTTACCGGTCTGGCGGTCACCAATGATCAATTCACGCTGACCACGACCAATGGGAACCATTGCATCAACGGATTTCAAACCTGTTTGTACTGGCTGGTTAACGGATTGCCGGGCAATAACCCCGGGCGCAATCTTTTCAATTGGCGAGGTTTCAGTGGCCTCAATTGGACCTTTGCCATCAATCGGGGTACCTAGTGAGTTTACAACACGCCCCAGCAGGGCATCACCAACTGGTACTTCCAGAATCCGGCCGGTACATTTAACCTTGTCACCTTCACTGATGTGCTTATAATCCCCCAGGACAACCGCACCGACTGAATCGCGTTCCAGATTTAACACCATACCGAAAGTATTACCGGAGAATTCAATCATCTCCCCGGACATGACATCACTTAGACCGTGAATCAACACAATACCATCCGTCAGACTGACAACAGTCCCTTCGGTATTCGCTTCGGTTTTTACATCAAAATTTTCAATGCGACTCTTTATTAAGTCACTGATTTCTGATGGATTTAATTGCATATTTTAATCCTCTGTGATCAGATTCGCTAAGCTGTTTTGAGTTAGCTAAGCAGGGAATGTGTAATTTTTTCCAGTTGTGTTTTCACTGAACCATCAATTACGATATCACCTGCGCGAATGATGACGCCTCCCAACAAAGATTTGTCGGTTTTGGTTGTAATTGTCACTTCACGACCGAATTTATTTTTCAGTGCAACAGCAATGCTTTTCTTTTGTGTGGCATTGACTGCATAAGCTGAAATAACCTGAGCTTCGATACTGCCTTCTTGTTCAGCACACATGGCTACATAGCTGTCAGTAATTTGCGGCATAAGTTCCAGACGACCATTTTCTGCCGCCACTTTCAGGAAATTTATCCCCTGCTCATCCAGTTCTTCCTTACAAATGTCCGCAAACAGGGCGATAACCTGTTCAGAAGAAACTTCAGGATTACTAATAATTTCGATTATGGATTCATTCGCTGCCACTTCTTTGAGAAGAGTCAACTTGTCAGACCATGCTTTAAGAGTGTTATCGGCATGTGCCAGATTGAAGATTGCCTGTGCATAAGGTCTTGCTAATGTGCTTGCTTCTGCCATTATTCTGTCCTCATATCTGCCCTACGACATCTCTTAACAGGTCGCCATGTGCTTTGGCGTCGATCTCTTTTTTCAGGATCTTGCCTGCTGCGGCTACAGTGATCTCAACCACCTGTTCGCGCAGTGTTTCCTTCGCACGATTTACTTCTTGTTCAATCTCAGCATTTGCTGCTGTAATCAAACGCTCACCTTCAGCCTTTGCGTCATTTTTAGCATCTTCTATTACTTCCACACCACGCTTTTGCGCCTGAGCAAGGATTTCAGCTGCCTGCTCTTTTGCTTCTTTAATATGTTGAATTGCTCTATGCTCAGCAAGCTGCTGTTCGTGTATGCCACGTTCAGCAGCAGCAAGACCATCGGCTATACGTTTCTTACGATCGTCCATCATCTGGGTCATTGGCCCCCAGAGATATTTACCTATGAACCAGACTAATATCGCGAACGTTATCATCTGGCCTATAAGAGTTGCGGTAATGCTCATCGCCTAATTCCTGTTGTTTATCTTTTGTTAATTTCAAGTTGCTTCAGGGCTAAAAAATCAAAAGCCTTGAGTCAATAAAGATTTAACCACCAACAGAGGCTTGAACCGCAGAAGCGAATGGGTTAGCAAAGACGAACCACATCGCCATACCTAAAACAATCATTGGAAACGCTTCCATCAGACCGCCGGTAAACAGCATTTGACCCATTAATTGCGGGCGCATTTCAGGTTGACGGGCAATACCTTCCAGAAATTTGGAACAGATTAAACCCCATCCCAGTGCAGAACCCAGACCTGCCGCAGCAAGAATAATACCGACAGCGATTGCTGTGTAACCATAAACTAAAGCCATTGCTTCCATTAGTTTCTCCTAACAATTTAGTTTGTTAATAATAAAAAGTTTAAAGTTCTATTTTAAAAAAATTTTTTAAAATTAGTGTTCTTCGATTTCCTGATGCGCCATACCCAGGTAGACGATGGTTAATAACATAAAAATAAATGCCTGTAGTGAAATCACCAGAATATGGAAAATCGCCCATACGGTCCCCAAAGCAATCTGTGGCAATAGTCCCATCAGAGATCCACCACCTAACAGTGCAATCAGCAGGAAGATCAATTCACCGGCAAACATGTTGCCGAACAAACGTAGACCCAGGCTGACTGGTTTGGCAATTTCTTCAATGGCAGTCATAATAATATTGACTGGTATGAGGTACTTGCCAAATGGGTGAAACAGAAACATTTTAAGATAGCCTAAAGGGCCCTTAATTTTAATGTTATAGAATATAATCAGTGCGAATACGGAAATTGCCAAAGCAAAGGTGGTGCTGAGATCGGTGGTTGGAACCACTTTCATATATTCAATGCCAACCAGCTGTCCCAGTTGAGGCAGAAGGTCAACAGGGATCAGATCCATGGCATTCATAAGGAAAACCCACATAAAAATGGTCAGTGCCAAAGGTCCAATCAGCGGATTGCTGCCAGGGAAAATATCTCTGATTTGCTGTTGAACAAATTCAACAATCGCTTCTAAAACGTTTTGACCGCCTGATGGGGTATCAGTAGTCATTGATTTGCCCATTTTGTAGGCAATATACATCAGCACTCCAGCTAATAACCAGCTATAGATCAGGGTATCCAGGTTAAGAACCCAAAAACCGCCTTCACCAATACTGTTATTGTGCAGGTGATGCTGAATATACTCTACGGCCGTCAGGCCGTTCGCTTCATTAGCAGTTGAGCTACTCACAGTGACATCTCCAAGATTTTAATTAATTCTTTCCGCTATGTGTGGACTGGTATCCACTTTATTGGCCATAAAACTGAGCTGGGTCAGGGCAAAACTCAGCAGAATTGCCAATGGGTTCAGTTGCAGGTAACCCATCCCGAATGCCATCAGAACCAGTGTCAAAATAAATTTTTGTACCACCCCGGCATAAATTTCGATATACCCCTGCTGCTTCTCTGTAGAACCAACAGCACCGGCACGGCTAATGCGCCAGGCCATAAGCAATGTGCCTGACAATGTAATACTGCCTCCATAAAGGGCAGCAAAAAAACCATTGATATTTTGAAATGCAAGATAAGTGAGAGCGACAATAAAAGTTATGGCAATCTGTACAATGAACAGTCTGCGGACGACCCTGCGCATAACCACTGTTGCAAAACTCATTTCACGTTATCCGTTTATTCTTATACATCTTGATATGTTTCAGCCTTTAGCTGATTTACAAACAGCTAGATTATAAAGATAATATGACATTAGATCAACGCATTAAACTATACTCTAATATTTATCTCAAAATAGGTAGACCAACACTATCATCAATTCCTCTTCGAATTGATTTTCACCTGCCTTTTTGGGCATTGCACGCGATTCAGTATAGCTGAAGAAATTATTTTGTCATCTAATATGCATACTTCACTTTATTTTATATGTGCAAGAATGCCTTCCAGCTCATCCACGCTATTGTAATGTATCACCATTTTCCCCCGGCCTTTGTTGCCATGTTGAAACATCACTTTGGCACCCAGTTTATCGGTCAGGTTTTGCTGCAAATTACGAATATTAGGATCATCTTTTTTTTCAAATTTTTCCTTGGGATTAAGAATTTTTTTGATCAGACGCTCTGTTTCACGAACTGACAGTCCCTTACTCACCACATGCCGTGCAGTATAGCCCTGCTCTTCGCCTTTGAGTGCCAGCAAGGCGCGCGCGTGGCCCATTTCCAGATCACCATTTTCCAGCAATCGCCGGGTTATGGGTTCCAGTTCCAGTAAGCGTAATAAATTGGATACCGATGCCCGGGAGCGGCCTACTGCTTCTGCTGCCATCTGATGGGTCATATTGAATTCTTCAATCAGGCGTTTTAAAGCATTGGCTTCTTCAATGGGGTTGAGTTCTTCACGCTGGATATTTTCTATCAGGGCCATGGCAATGGCTGCCTGATCGGAGACATCACGGATCACTGCAGGAATATCAGCCAGACCCGCCATTTGTGATGCCCGCCAGCGACGCTCTCCGGCAATTATTTCATATTTTTGATCACCACTGCTGGTCGTATCACCAACAGGACGGATTATAATGGGCTGTACAACTCCTTGTGCCTTAATGGAGCTTGCCAGCTCTTCCAGTGCTTCTGGATGCATATCAATTCGCGGCTGATAGGCTCCGGGCTGGAGAAATTCGACTGGGACATTGTGCAATTCACCGTCTGATTTTTGCTTTAAAGACTGTTTTTCGGAATCTGAACTGGAGTCTGATTTCGTCGTGGTTTTAACACTTCCTCCCAGTAATGCATCCAATCCACGGCCTAAACCACGTTTTTTACCTGCCACTTGCACAATTCCTTAAGTTTATTGATTACTAACCTGATAGACTGGATAAGTATCTTAGAAATAATTTTTCCTGCACTTTTTCCTACACTTTTTCTGCACAATAGCAGAAAAAATTATTTCTAAGATACTAATGAAGCGGGTTATTATAGGGAAATTGCCGCTCTGGTACAAAGAAAATCCTTCTCTAGATGATGAACAATACAGCAATTCAGGCCGTTTCAGTTTCTTTACAAGCTCTTTCTTCACGGCGCAGCATTTCACCTGCCAGTGCCAGATAGGCACGTGCACCCCGGGATGCGCGGTCATAGGTTATCACCGGCATACCATGACTGGGTGCTTCGGCCAGTCGGACATTTCTTGGGATAACGGTACGATATACCTTGTCATCAAAAAATTTCAACAATTGACGGGACACTTCTATCGCCAGACGATTGCGAGGGTCAAACATGGTTCTTAATATGCCTTCAATTTCCAGTCCTGGATTCAAGGATTCCTTAATACTGTCAATAGTATCTTTTAAAGCGGTCAAACCTTCCAGAGCATAGTATTCGCATTGCATGGGGATCATAATGCTATCAGCAGCCACCATAGCGTTAACGGTCAGCATATTTAACGAAGGCGGACAATCAATAAAGACATAGTCATAATCATCGGCTATTTCTTTAAAGCGGTAATGTAATTGACGCTCCCGATCAAACTTGCTCATCAATTCCACTTCGGCCGCAGTTAGATCACCATTGCCCGGCACCAGATCATACCCGGCCTCTTCAATATGAATTTTAACATCCTTTATCGGGCTTCTGGAAATCAACAGATCATAACCATTGTACTGCACATCATTTTTATCAACACCGCTTCCAGTGGTTGCATTACCTTGCGGGTCCATGTCCACCAGCAAAATTCTGCGCCGGGTGGCCGCCAGTGATGCTGCCAGATTGATACTGGTTGTGGTTTTACCCACGCCGCCTTTTTGATTGGATATGGCAATAATTTTGGCCATTATATAGTGCCTGCTGATTCTGTTTGCTAGTGCGTTTATCGAGAAATAGTGACTCTTACAGGAGTCTTTTTGTGGTTATAAAGAACGAATTTGTATTAGATGCCGCTGGGCATTTAATCCCGCAACACTGAGCTCATTTATTTCTTCTATTCTAAAGCCTTCTGGAAGTTGTGCAATCTCTTCTTCCGGTATTTGCCCTTTCATGGCTAAAAATTTTCCTGTTCTATGACCCTCTTGACTGCAACACAGATGCTGACAGGACAAAAGCATGTCTTCCAGTGAGGCAAAAGCTCTGGAAATTACCCGATCAAATGTATTTTTGTCCTGTTGCTCTTCTAAGTGATAATTTTCTACCCTGGAATGAATAGCCGTAACATTTTTTAAACCCAGTTGTGCAATGACGGTCTGGATAAAACGAATTTTTTTTCCACGGGAGTCCATCAGAACAAAATCAATTTCAGGCAGACAAATCGCCAGCGGAATTCCCGGAATTCCGCCTCCGGTACCGACATCAAGTACCCGGCGGATGTTATGCCCGGCAGCAAAAAAGGGCAGCAGCACCAGACTGTCCAGTAAATGAAGGGTGATCATGTCCAGCGGATTGCGGATCGAGGTCAGATTATAAACCTTATTCCATTTGTTCAACAATAGCACAAATTGAATCAATTTTTGCTGTTCTGCTTCAGTGATGTTTTGAGACTGCTGCCTGAGGCCATCAGCCAACAATTTCTTTAGTGATGTTTCAGTCCACGGCATTGACTAATTGCCTGCCTGTCTGGAGTCAGGCTGGTTATCCCGCTGAGGGCTCTTATCCCGCTGAAGGCTCTTTTCACCCTTTTTTAAAAAAACCAGTAATAATGAAATGGCAGCCGGGGTAACGCCGGGAATGCGGCTGGCCTGTCCGATGCTTTCAGGCTGGTTGGTTTGCAGTTTTTCCCGGACTTCGGCTGACAGTGAATTAATCTGGCTATAGTCAAACCCCTGTGGGATGGCTTTCTTTTCATTGCGCTTATGTTTGTCAATTTCTTCCTGCTGACGCTTGATATAACCCGAGTATTTGGTCTGAATTTCCACCTGTTCAGCAGCAATAGGATCGGCCAGTTTCTCACCTGCTATGGCTAATGAGGTAAGTGAGTCATAACTAACTTCAGGGCGTCTCAACATATCATACAAACTGGAATCCTTGCTCAATGGTTTTTTCAGAACTCGTTCGGCCTCTTCCCTGCTCAAGGCATCCGGTCCAATGCGGATCATTTTTAAACGCTTGATTTCCCGTTCAACCTGCTGTTGTTTATCACTGAAGGCCAGCCAACGCTGCTTATCAACCAGCCCCAGTTCACGACCTTTTTCGGTCAGACGCAAATCCGCATTGTCTTCTCTTAAGATCAGGCGATACTCAGCACGGGAAGTAAACATGCGATACGGTTCCTGGGTACCTCGGGTGATCAAATCATCGATCATGACACCAATATAAGCTTCTTCGCGACTGGGTGACCAGGACTCTTTACCCTGCACCAGCAATGCCGCATTGCTTCCGGCGATCAGCCCCTGTGCAGCGGCTTCTTCATAACCGGTTGTACCATTAATTTGTCCGGCAAAAAATAATCCTTTGAGGTGTTTGGTTTCCAGCGAGGCTTTTAAATCTCTGGGATCAAAGAAGTCATATTCAATGGCATAGCCCGGACGCACTATATGAGCATTTTCAAAACCTTTCATGGAACGTACAAACGCCAGCTGGATATCAAAAGGCAAACTGGTGGAAATACCATTGGGATAGACTTCATGAGTTTGCAGCCCTTCCGGTTCAACAAAAATCTGGTGTGAGTCTTTATCCGCAAAACGGTTAATTTTATCTTCAATAGAAGGACAATAACGCGGACCAACGCCTTCAATTTTACCGGTAAACATGGGCGAACGTTTAAAACCGGAGCGAATAATATCATGGGTATGTTCATTGGTGTGGGTAATGTAGCAGCTGATCTGTTGTGGATGATCGCTGGCCTTGCCCAAAAAGGAAAAAGTGGGAATAGGCACATCACCAGGCTGTTCCTGCAACACCGAAAAATCAATAGAACGGCCATCTATTCTGGGTGGCGTACCGGTTTTCAGGCGATCGACCCGAAAGGGTAATTCACGTAAACGCCGGGATAATTTATTTGCTGGAGGATCACCTGCACGGCCACCCTGATAATTTTCCAGACCAATATGGATCAGTCCGCCCAGAAAAGTGCCCGTTGTCAGCACCACGGTTTTTGCTCTGAATTTAAGGCCCATTTCTGTTTCAACACCCACTACCTGTTCCTGCTCGATAATGAGATCGGTCACTGCTTGTTGAAATAATTTCAGATTGGGCTGATTTTCCAGAGCATAGCGTATGGCTGTTTTATACAAAACTCTGTCAGCCTGAGCCCGGGTGGCCCGAACTGCCGGACCTTTGGAGGAATTCAGACGACGAAACTGGATGCCGCCCTTATCGATAGCCCTGGCCATCAGGCCGCCCAGGGCATCAATTTCTTTAACCAGATGGCCTTTACCAATGCCGCCAATGGCCGGATTACAGGACATCTGACCCAGAGTTTCGATATTATGAGAGATCAGCAGGGTGCTGCAACCCATACGGCTGGCAGCCATCGCAGCTTCTGTGCCGGCATGGCCGCCGCCAATGACAATGACATCAAACTGATCAGTATAAAACACTCAATTTACTCCAAACCGGCTTGACTGAATTGTCAAACAGGCATATTAATTACTAAGAAACAAGTTATTATAAATCATTCACTTGCCCTGTAGTAAAAAATAGTAATAAAAAAATTTTGCTTCTTTTTTGCCCTATTGAGTAACAATGAATAATTCTGCCGGCTAAGCATACTTTAACCTAGAAAAAGCAGTTGAACCTATTACAAACGCCCAATGCACTGAATCTTCAAGACTTTGCAAAACATTTTGACTTCACCCGTAGGATGGCTACGAATAAAGCCAAAATAACTTGTAATGCCTTGAATCTCCAGCACCTTATGAAAACATTTTTGCCCAAAAGTAGAAAATTCTTTCTAAGATACTATTCAATCAATACAATAGAAAATAACAACCATAGAGTTCAAAAGAATTATGCAAGATTTACCGACGTATAAGCTCAGTAATAGTCTCATATTATCTCTGGCTGCTATTGTCATCACACTTGCCGGTGTGAAATATGCGGAAGATATTATTTCACCTTTTTTGATTGCACTTTTTATCACTGCAATCAGCGGCCCGGCCATGCTTTGGCTTACCCGACATAAGGTTCCTCCCGGTCTGGCTGTTCTCATTATTGTGCTAACAATAGTTATATTGGGCTTTTTTTTCAGCTCAATTTTAAGTACATCATTGCACAATTTTTCACAAAATATTCCTCACTATCAGGAACGCCTGCAGCTGATCACCGGTTCATTAGCTTCCACTCTGAATAAAGTCGGTATCCACCTGCAGTTAGAAGAACTGACCAGGATGTTTAATCTGGGCAAGGTCATGAGCTTTGTCGGTTCAACCTTTAATCAGGTATTAGGAGCACTCACCAATATTTTTCTTATATTGATGATGGTGATTTTTTTATTGCTGGAACTCAGTGGATTTCGCTATAAACTCACAGCCATTTCCAAAAATCCCGGTCAAACCATGGCGCGTCTGAGAAATGTTTCCGGCACCATCAGCCGCTACTTCAAAATCAAGACTCTGACCAGTATTCTTACCGCACTACCCATTATTCTGGTATTGCAGTTAATGGACATCGATTTTCCTTTACTATGGGGCATGGTTGCCTTTTTGCTCAATTTTGTGCCCAATATCGGTTCTATTATTGCGGCTATTCCAGTGGTTCTGCTCGCTCTTATCCAGTTTGGCTTTGTAGCTGCCGGGGAAGTTGCCATACTTTATCTGGTGATGAATAATGTGGTTGGCAACTTTATTGAACCCAGATTAATGGGCCGCAGCCTTGGACTTTCTACCCTGGTAGTATTTCTCTCACTGGTTTTCTGGGGCTGGTTACTGGGTCCGGTGGGTATGTTTTTGTCAGTACCTCTGACCATGACGTTAAAAATCGTGATGGACAACCATGAGGACACACGCTGGATATCCATAATGCTGAGCAATGAGGGAGAACCATCAGGCACAGCAGATTTTATAAAAAAAGGCTCATAAAAATTTATGTTCAAACCTCTGCTGCAAACAGCCAACACTATTATTTCCGGAAAAGAAGACCAACTAAAACTGGCGTTCACCTGCCTGTTGGCCAAAGGACATCTGCTGATAGAGGATTTACCGGGAATGGGTAAAACCACTCTGGCGCACCTGTTGGCTAAATTGTTTGGCCTGGACTATTCGCGTATCCAGTTTACCAGTGATATGTTGCCGGCAGATATTATTGGTATTTCCATTTTTGATAGAAACACTTCTGAATTTCGCTTTCATCCCGGCCCGGTTTTCAGCCAGCTGGTTCTGGCGGATGAAATCAATCGTGCTACAGCCAAAACTCAAAGCGCTCTGCTCGAAGCCATGGAAGAACAGCAAATTACCATGGATGGCGAAACTTACCCGCTGGACACGCCTTTTTTTGTTATTGCCACGCAAAATCCACAAACCCAGACGGGCACTTTTCCTTTGCCGGAATCCCAGCTGGATCGATTTTTGATGCGTATTGTACTGGGCTACCCCGATCGTCAGACTGAGCGTGGCATTTTAAGTGGGACTGATCGTCGGGAATTATTACAAAGCATTCAGCCAGTTTTCACTACTGAGCAATTAATAACCATGCAGCAACAGATCCGAAGCGTGCATATTTCCTCTGCGCTGCTGGATTATGTTCAGGATATATTACAATTTTCACGTCACAGTCAGTATTTTCTCACCGGACTGTCACCCCGAGCCGGACTTGCCCTGTTGCGCTCGGCACAGGCCTGGGCCTTTATTCACAATCGGGAGATGGTCATTCCTGATGATATCAAGATGATTTTACCTGCCATCATTTTACATCGTCTTGTTGTAAGAGATGATCAAAATAGAAATGAACAGCAAATTATGACCTTATTTGATGAATTACCCATCCCATAACATGACATTGTCATGACAAAGTCAATTTTTATTGATCTATGTCATGAAAAAACCTGATATATATTAATATTATGTCATAGTTCTCTTCAGCCAATACGCTTTCTGGTTTCCTGTAGCTGTCGCTAAACTGTCCTGAATTCAAGCACATAAAATATTATATTATTATATTGGCATATTATTTGCTTAATATATGAATACTATAAATAAAGATGTTATAGTTCAAAAAAAATTGTGTAGAGGGAGATAAAAATGACCTCTCATCGATTAAAAAAAATGAAATCAACAAAGGAGACGATAGTGAGATATCACTTTTTTTATTTGCTAATAATCTGTGCACTATTTATTACAGGAACACCGGCTTATTCAGCTGATCTGGAAAATGGTAAAAACCTGTTTAAATACTGCACACTTTGCCATGGTAAGGTAGGCCAGGGGATCAAAGGGGGAGATTTCCCTAAAATCGGTGGTCTGCCAAAATATTATCTTGAACATCAGCATGATCTATTTGTTTCAGAAAAGCGTTTTAACCCCGCTATGATGACCATTGGTCGTATGGATACACTCAATGATAAAGAAAAAGATGATCTCTATTCTTATATTGCCTCCATTGATATCCAGAAAGAAGCACCTACTCTGACCATTCCGACCTTTACCGGCAATGCCAAAAAAGGTAAAAAATTATACAAAGGTGATTGTAAAACCTGTCATGGTAAAAAAGCCGAAGGCAAACCCAAAAAAGAAGCGCCACCCACATCATGGCAGTATTCTGAATACCTGTTAAGACAGATTGATTTCTTTAAAAGTAAAGACCGTCTGCATGATAATGATGAAGAAGATGAGACCTTTGAGGACTATAGCCAGGAAGAAATCATTGATATCCTGACTTTTATTTCTACACTTGACGACTAACTCTTTGACCAAGGATACGACTATGAAAATTATTACACACGTCATTTTTGCCTTCATCTTACTTGTGGGTCAAACAGCCTTTGCTCAGAATATTGTCCAGAAAAATCAGTTAGCACCCGACTTTATTGATATTTCCATATCAGTGTTAAAAATGCCTCTGGAAAAAGGCGTGAGTGCTCAAGAGGCAAATTTGTCTATTAACGTCAAAGCTGAAGAGCTGAATATGAAAAAGGTAGGCTATCTGCCGGTTTCTGATGAGTTGAAAGCCCGTGGTTTGAATCCACGCCATCTGGAAATTTTCCAGTTCTGTAATCCGGAAGATGCCATGAAAATGGTGGAATTCAATACCGTTTATGCCGCCTTTATGCCTTGTCGTATTGCCCTGGTAGAAGATAGCAAGGGTAACCTCTGGTTAGAGATGATTAATCTGGATATGATTATTGATAAGTATCCACTACCTGAAGATCTGAGAAAAATTGCGGTCACTATTAACGCGCAAATGCTGGCCATTATTACCGCTGGTGTTAAAGGCAGTTTCTAGCAAATTTATTCGCTTAACACTATAATTCCTTTTATAGTGGCTATTCTATGCCAGCCTTTTCTTAAGGCTGGTCACAACTGATTTCTTTTCCTCCGCTGCTTCCCTAAACCACTAATTCCCTCTATTATTTTATTTGTATCTGAGAAAAATTTAC